>CAIWVR010000353.1 GCA_903916165.1 uncultured Hyphomicrobiales bacterium
GGGGGGAGAGGACATGCCAGGAACACCTTTCGTCCCGTCGTAATCTAGCGGCTCCGCTCGACCCTTCAACGTCTCAGTTCAATTCGCTGTCATGCCGCGAGAAAAGCCAGGCGGCACCGAGCCCGACCGCGCCGAGCAGAACGCCATTGGCGATCAGCATGGGCGACAGACCCAGATGCTGCAGGCCATAGCCGAAGATGACCGGACCGAGCGCCTGGCCCATGAAAAAGGAGAAGGCATGCATGGAGAAGGCGGAGGCGCGGGCGGCCGGGGCCAGCGACGACACTTCCGTCTGCACCGAATTGTGCAGCATCACGAAACCAAAGCCGAGCAGGGTGAAAAAGCCCGCCAGCGCGATCCAGTCCGGCAGCCAGGCGGTCGCTGCGAGGGCGAAGGCACCGATCGTGCCCCCCGCGGCCATGAAGCCGACGCGGGTGAAAAACCGCATCAGCCAGCCCAGGATGAGCGAACAGATGAGGCCGCCGACGCCAATGCCAGCGATCACGAAGCCCGCCTCGCGCGGGCCGCCGAGATGGTTGGTCTCCAGAATGTCCGACACGTAGGGCGTCACCCCGAAGATCGCGATGGCCTCGAAAAAGACCGTGCCGAAACAAAGCCAGCTTTTGGGATTGGCGAAGACCGCGCCATAGCGGCGAAAGGCGCTGCCGACGCCGAAGGCCTGGGAGACCACCTTTTGCGGCTCCTGCAATTTCCAAAGCGCACCAAGCGCGGCGGTGAATGTGATGCAGGCGGCGAGCAGGAAGAAACCGCGCCAGCCGACCGTGACAGCGAGCAGGCCGGACAAAGTCGAGGTAAATATCTGGCCGATCAGCGTAACAGCCAGAAAGCGAGCCATGGCAACCTGCCGCTTCTCGGGTGGAAACGTGTCGCCAATCAGCGCCATGGCGACCGGCATGGTGCCGCCGGCCGCAAGGCCGCCGATAAAGCGCATGCTGAGCATGGATTCGAAATTGGGCGCAAAGGCCCCGATGATCAGTGTGCCTGTCAGCACGAAAAGGCAGATGGCGAGCAGGCGGCCCTTGCCGAAAACGTCGCCGATGGGGCCAAGGACCGGCTGGCTGAGCGCAAAGGGCAGGGCATAGGCCGAGGACACCAGCGCGGCGGTTGCCACGGGCACGGAAAAGTCGCGTGCGAGCGATGTCACCAACGGGTCGACCGAACGGTAGGCAACAGAGCTTGCAAGCCCGCACAGGCTGATCAGGAACAGGAGCATGAGCCATGGCTAGGTCATGTGGCGGCGCATGTCCATGGCGGCGGGGGCGTCACTCTGGCCTCGTCCTTGTGAGGAGCCGAAGGCGATGCGGCAATCCATCTTCAGGAAGCAGATGCAGGCACCTGCATATGCCGCTCTGCGGCATCGGTTTCGCTGAGGTAAAGATGGATTGCCACGGAGCTCACGCTCCTCGCAATGACGGCATCACGCAATAAACCCCTCGAAAATCATCTGGTTCGCAAACGCATCCGCGCGCGCCACATCGGCGGGGGTGCGCACCGTCCAGGCCAGCACTGGCATGCCCTGCGCGCGACACAGGGACGCGATGGCGTGCGGCAGGTCGGCCACGCACCAGGATAGAAAATCGGGTCGCGTCTCGTTCCAATGCGTCAGCGTGGTCATGGAAAGCCGCTGTGTGTCACTCAGCATCTCCCAGCCGCTTCCCGCGAAACTGGCTTCCGCCACAAGTCCCAGCGGAACATGGCCTATGCCGAGCGACGCCCCCTCGCGGCGCAGGAAGGCCATGACCTGCGGATCGAAACTCTTCAGCGCCAGCCGTCCCCCGTAACCGGCGGCAATCTGAGCGGTGCGCGCGGCCAGCCGCAAATCACCATCGAAGCGGCTCTTGATCTCGCAGATCACGGGCGTCGCGCCGGCGATGTCGGCGAGCCAGTCGGTGAGCATCGGGATGCTGTCGTCACTGCCGCGCAGGCCGATGCGGGCGATGGCTGCGGCACTCAGCGCATCGACGCGCCCCTGGGCGTCGGTCAGGCGGTCCAGTTCGTCATCATGAAAGACCATGGCGTCGCCGTCAGACGAGATCTGCACGTCGCATTCGATGGCATAGCCATGTGCGAGGGCCGCGCGCGCCGCCGACAGCGCGTTTTCGATCCGCCGCGCCGCGCGATCATGCAAGCCGCGATGGGCAACGGGGCGATTTGTGAGCCAGTCGAACATCATATCCCCGCCGATCTTGCCGCAGCCCTGTGCAGGGCGGTGTTGGCACCCTATTTCTGCCATGTGTCGTGATTCATGTCTCTGTCGATCCCGACGGGGCCAAATGCGGAGCAGCGCTGATATGAGAATTTCGAGCATTCCGCTTCTGGCGCTGTCGCTCTTGTTTGGCGCACAGGTGTGGGCGGCCGAGACGGTGCCTCCCTTGCCTTTCGCGGCCCATCGCGCGGTCTACGACCTGAGGCTGGCCAAGAGCACGGGGTCTTCTGCACCGGTCAGCGCCCGCGGACGTATCGTGTTTGATTTTTCTGGCAGCGCCTGCGACGGATTCGTCACGACCTTTCGCCAGGTCACCGAGATGCAGCCCAACGAGGGTGACAGCCGCACCTCAGACATGCGCTCGACGACGTGGGAGGATGGTCCGGCCAGGACTTTGCGTTTCAAGATCGAGACGCTGGTCAATGGTCGCGTCAGCGAGACCATCGACGGGACCGCGCAGAAGGCGAAGGACGGCGAGGCGCTGTCGATCGACTTGCGGGCACCGAGGCGCGCCAAGCAGGACATCGCCACCGTGCCCTTGTTTCCCACCGAACAGGCCCGCCATCTCATCGCCGCCGCCAAGTCCGGCAAGAGAACCTTTGAGGCGAAAGTCTTCGACGGATCCGATGGCGGCATGAAGGTCTATGACACACTGACCGTCATCGGCCCGCAGGCGACCGGTGCGCCCGCCGATCCGGCGCTCCATCAAGGCACTATGGCCGTCATGCCGCGCTGGCCCTTGGTGATGAGCTATTTCGAACAGGACAAGCCGGATGGAACGCCCAATTACGTGCTCGCCTTCGATCTTTACGAGAATGGCGTCTCGGGCAACCTGCGACTCGATTATGGCGATTTCGTTCTGGCGGGCTCGATGAGCACGTTCGACCTGATGCCGGAAAAGGCCTGCAAATAGGGTGCATCAGACGCCCGTCATTGCGAGCGCAGCGAAGCAATCCATCTTTGCTTCAGTCACGACCGCCCGAAGATGGATTGCCGCGTCGCTGCGCTCCTCGCAATGACGGCGGAAAGAGATGCGCTTTACTCATCCCCCTCAAACGCAATGCCGCGCACGACGGCGGCGCCGCCGAATTTGGCGCGCAGGTCGTCCATGGCCTTTTCGCGGGCCTTGTCGCGTGTGACCTGCGTGTCTGCCAGATCGCCGTGGTCGGCTTCGGTCGCATCCGCCAGCGCGCCGGCACCGACGCCGATCAGGCGAAAAGCTGAACCATCGGCTTCCTTCTCCAGCAGCTCTCGCGCGGCGGAGAACACGCGGCTGGCCAGTTGCGTCGGCTCGTTCAAGGTCCTTGCGCGCGTGCGGCTTTTGAAATCTTTGGTCTTCAATTTGAGCGTGATGGTGGTGCCCGCCAGGTCGCTCGCCTTCAGGCGCGCCGAGACTTTCTCGCAAAGCTGGTAGAGAATCCGCGTCAGCGTCCTGACGTCGCGCACGTCCTTGTCGAAGGTGGTCTCGGACGAGATGCTTTTTGTCTCGCGCTCCGGGCTGACGGAACGCATATCGATGCCGCGCGCCAGGTGCCAGAGCCGGGTGCCTTCGCCGCCGTAGCGGCGCAGGAGGTCGCGCTCTTCCGCGCGTTGCAGGTCGCCGATCCATCGAAAGCCATCGCCGGCGAGTTTCTCCCGCGTGACCGCGCCGACACCCCAGATCAGGCCGACCGGCTTGTCGCGCAGGAATTCGACGGCATCGGCGCGTCCGATCACCGCAAACCCGCGCGGCTTGTCGATGTCGGAGGCGATTTTTGCGAGAAACTTGCAATAGGACAGGCCGACCGAAACACTGATGCCGATGTCGCGCTCGATGTCGCGTGCGAGGCGGGCGAGCACGAGATCGGCGGTGGCACCGTGCAGGCGCTCCGTGCCGGTGAGATCGAGAAAGGCCTCGTCGATCGACACGGGCTCGACCAGGGGGGTGAGATTGCGCATTCGATGACGCACCTGCGCGCCGACCTCGGCATATTTGTGCATGTCGGGGCGGATCACCACCGCATCAGGGCAGGCCTGCAGCGCCTTGAACATCGGCATGGCCGAGCGCACCCCGAAGGTCCGCGCGACATAGCAGCAGGTCGCGACCACCCCGCGTGTTCCGCCGCCGATAATGACGGGCCTGTCGCGCAGCGCCGGATTGTCGCGCTTCTCGACGGCGGCATAGAAGGCGTCGCAATCGATATGGGCGATGGTGAGTTGCGTGCGCTCCTCATGTGCGATGACGCGCGGCGAGCCGCAGGCGCGGCATCGGCTGGCACGGCTTGCGCTTTCTGCCAGACAGTCGCGACAGAGGAGGCTGGCGTTCAAGGGTTGGTCCAGGGCGCGGGGCCCGCAAGGATCTCGCGCGCGGCGCCGATCATCTCGGGCGGCTTGCCGATGTCGGTGGCAAAGGCGAGCAGGGTGGCCTCGTCCGCGCATAAGTGATCGAGTATGGCAGAGAGGAACCCCGCCTCCGACGCCGCGGCACGCAGCGAGCCGTGGTCTATGCCGGTCAGCGCGAGGAAACGGTCCAGTCGTTCCGGATCAGCGGCGAGCCAGCCCAGCGCATCTATGGCGAGCGCGCTCGCCGATTCGTGGGTGATGCGCAGCGGGCGTGCAGCCAGAGGTTTGCGTGCGTCCATGCTTGCACGTATTGCGGGTTTTGGGTGAGGTTGAAACGGACGTTCGGTCATCTTGGCTCACAGTTTTCGGCCGGGCGTAAGTTTTTTGCCGTAGATTCTGAATTCATCAACACACTTGGGTAATATAGACTGAGGTGGTCCCGCAGGCGGAGGCCCGGAAGAGCGTATGTCCAAGAAAGTTCTCATCGTCGAAGACAATGAGCTTAACATGAAGCTCTTCAACGATCTTCTGGAAGCTCATGGCTATGCCACCGTGCAGACGCGCAACGGGATGGAGGCGCTCGACCTCGTGCGCGTGCATCGTCCGGATTTGATCCTGATGGATATCCAGCTGCCGGAGGTGTCTGGTCTTCAGGTCACGCAATGGATCAAGGATGACCCCAGTCTGCGCCATATTCCCGTCATCGCGATCACGGCCTTCGCCATGAAAGGCGACGAGGAGAAGATCCGGCAGGGCGGCTGCGAAGCCTATCTCTCGAAGCCGATTTCCGTGGTCAAGTTTCTGGAAACCGTCCGCAATTTCATCGGAGGTCAGGACACGAAACCGGCCTAGGTGCCGCAATTTCGACGTGTTGCCTTGGTGTTGTCGAGGGATGGTCGGAATAGAGGGCGTTTCACATCATGCGTTTACGTAAACGCGAGGGAAAAGTCTCGGAGCGCCCAGCTCGCGATTGCTTTTCGTTTCGGGCTCTATAATTTCAATGGATGGGCAAGCCCATTGAGGCGTGCCGCGAGGCATGGCAAGCGAATACCAGATACCCTACGGAGTGCTCAGGTCCGCCGCATCTCCTGGGTCCGTGGGGTCGGCCGGTTGGAAATGGTAGGAGTGGCCTCCTCGAAATGCCGCTTCTGACCGGCCACCATTTCAAAGCCCTGGCGCAAGCCGGGGCTTTTTCTTTGTGGTCAGGCGGCAGTGCCTGTGGCACCCGCTTCTCCCAGGGGGAGAAGCTGTCCGCGGAGCGGACTGATGAGGGGATTCCATCTCAGCCGGATATGTCGTAACCCCTCACCCCGGCTCGGGGCGTCGCCCCGAGTCCGCCCTCTCCCGACGGGAGAGGGGTCTCGTGAAGGCCCAAAGAAAAAGCCGCCCGAAGGCGGCTCTGTCTCGTCCAGAAACCGGAGAAGATCCTACTTGATCTTCGTTTCCTTGAAGTCGACGTGCTTGCGCACGACGGGATCGTATTTCTTGAAGGTGAACTTCTCGGTCTTCGTACGGGCGTTCTTCGACGTCACGTAAAAGAAGCCGGTGTCAGCCGTGGACAGGAGCTTGATCTTGATATTGGCGGCCTTGGCCATGGTCTGTCTTCCTGAAAGGGCCGGCGGAGGCCGGGAAAAAGGGGCGCGACCGACGGAAAGGAGCCATCGGTCGAATTGGCGCGCACCTTACGGATCGCGTGGGGGATGTCAAGGTTTTGGGCACCTCTAGAGCAGGTCGCGCCGCCAGGCGCCGCGATGGTCGCGGTAAACGGGCACCGGCAGCATCGGGCTCATGCCGGCCGCGATTCGGGCCTGCAATTCGATGATGATCGTGCGCGTGATGCCCGGCATGTCGATCGAGGCAGCCTTCGAGAGCGGCAGCCAGACGAGATCGACCAGCTCGCGGTCCGGTCCGGTCATACCCTCCACCGTATCGACCACGGCCTCGACGCCCACGGCGAAAAAGGCGGTGTCGAACCTGCGCGCCCGGCGCGGGGGCGTGATTGCCCTCGCGATCAGGTGAAGCCTGTCCAGCTCCGGGTAGCAGCCATGCGCAGCATAGGCGCTCCAGGCACCCTCTGGCGCGCTTTCTGGTGCGCCATAGTCGCGCGACCCGATCAGCATGCCGGTTTCCTCGAAGGTCTCGCGGATGGCGGCCAGTGCGAGCGCGCGGGCACGACCCGGCGAGGGCCGCTGGACGCGGCTCATCAGGCGCATTTCCACGAAGTCATGCAACGCGCCCGCGACATTCATGCGGCGGTCGCCGGGTTCGATCCGGCCGCCAGGGAAGACATAGAGGCCCGGCATGAAGACGAGATTGGGGTTGCGCCGCCCCATCAGCACGCGCGGTTCAGCGCCGCTGTCGTCCATGACAATCATTGTTGCCGCAGGTGCCGGGCGCAGATACGGGAGACTGCTGTCGCCGGGCGCAGACTTCTGTCCCGCGAGCCCGGGAAATGGCGTGGTGGGCGTGGCGCTCAAGGTGCTCTGGCCGCATGGGCCGTTTTCGGCGGCACGGTTTCGAAACCATGCATGCGCAGCGCCCATTGATAGGCGACCAGGGCACCCTTGAATTTGGGCAGCAGCCAGAAGGTCAGCGCGAGCGTTACGCTGGGCCACAGCAGGATGTGAATCCAGATGTCGAGCGTGTCATTATGTTGCTCGACGAAGAGCATGGCGGCACCCACGATGTGGGCGACGACGAGAATGGTGAAATAGGGCGGGGCGTCATCGGCGCGATGGTGGTGCAGTTCCTCGCCGCAACAGGGGCAGCAGTCATTCACCTTGAGAAAGGCGCGAAAGATCTTGCCCTCGCCGCAGGCCGGACAAATCCCGTGAAAGCCGAGCTTCATGGCAGGCCACCAGGCGCGCACGGGCGTTGGCTCGACGTGAGCGGTTTGGGCGAAGGTCATGGGAATCAGCCTCGTTGTCTTCTCTTCGGGCCATTAAATGGGGTTTTTGACGTCGGTCCGCGAGAGGACTTGGTGTCGCGCCCGCCCTTGTCCTTGGCCATGCCGAGGCTGGTCCGGCTTGCGCCATCGCTCAGCATCTCGAAGCGCAGCGCACCGGCAAACGGCGCGGCCTCGACGAGTTTCACCTCGACAATGTCGCCCAGCCGGAAGGTTTCGCCGGTGCGATTGCCGATCAGCGCATGGGCGCTTTCCTCGTAGCGGAAATAGTCGGCGCCCAGCGTGGAGGCCGGGATGAAGCCATCGGCACCCGTGTCGAGCAGTTTCACGAACAGGCCGGACTTCGTCACGCCGCCGATGCGCCCCTTGAAACTCGCCCCGATCTGTTCCGACAGCCAGCCCGCGATCAGCCGGTCGACGGTCTCGCGTTCGGCGACCATGGCGCGGCGCTCGGCAGCAGAAATACGCGTGGCGATTTCGGCCAGTTCGCCGCGTTCCAGATCGGGCAGACCATCGGGTCCGAGCTTCAGCGCGCGGATCAGCGCGCGGTGCACGATGAGGTCGGCGTAGCGGCGGATAGGCGAGGTGAAATGCGCATAGCGTTTCAGGTTGAGTCCGAAATGCCCATAGTTTTCGGCAACATATTCCGCCTGCGCCTGCGTGCGCAGCACGACCTCATTGACCGCGTGCTCGTGCTCGCCGCCCTTCACCCGCGCCAAAATGGTGTTGA
>CAIWVR010000354.1 GCA_903916165.1 uncultured Hyphomicrobiales bacterium
CCGCGCCGACAACTGCATCATCGTCTGCGCCATCGAGAACCTCGACCCGATGGGCATCCACACCGGTGACAGCATCACCGTGGCCCCGGCCCAGACGCTGACCGACAAGGAATACCAGCTGCTGCGCAATGCCAGCATCGCCATCCTGCGCGAAATCGGCGTGGACACCGGCGGCAGCAATGTGCAGTTCTCGATCAACCCGAAGGACGGCCGCATGATCGTCATCGAGATGAACCCGCGCGTGTCGCGTTCCTCGGCGCTCGCGTCGAAAGCCACAGGTTTCCCCATCGCCAAGGTCGCGGCGAAACTTGCCGTCGGTTATACGCTCGACGAGATCGCCAATGACATTACGGGCGGCGCCACGCCAGCGTCCTTCGAGCCGACCATCGACTACGTCGTCACCAAGATTCCGCGCTTCGCGTTCGAGAAATTCCCTGGTGCAGAGCCGCTTCTCACCACCGCGATGAAGTCGGTGGGCGAGGCGATGGCGATTGGCCGCACCTTCGGCGAGTCGCTGCAGAAGGCGCTGCGCTCGCTCGAGACCGGCCTGTCGGGCGTCGATGAAGTCGAGATCGAGGGCATGGGGCTGGGCGACGATCGCGCCGCCATCCGCGCCGCTCTCGGCCGTCCGACGCCGGACCGCCTGCTCGTCGTCGCCGATGCCTTGCGCCACGGCCTGACGCATGACGAAATCTACGAGGCCTGCAAGATCGATCACTGGTTTATCGACCAGTTGCAGGAGATCGTCGATCTTGAGAAGAAGGTCCGCACCTTCGGCCTGCCGGATGATCCTGCAAACTTCCGCATGCTGAAGGCGGCGGGTTTCTCGGATGTGCGGCTGGGCTCGCTCAGCGGTCTCTCCGAGCGCGACGTGCGCGAGAAGCGCTACGGCCTCAACGTGCATCCCGTCTACAAGCGCATTGACACCTGTGCGGCCGAATTCGCCTCGCCCACGGCCTATATGTATTCGACCTATGAAACGCCGTTTGCCGGCGAGACCATCTGCGAGTCGCAGCCCACGGATCGTGAGAAGATCGTCATCCTCGGCGGCGGTCCCAACCGCATCGGGCAGGGCATCGAGTTTGACTATTGCTGCTGCCACGCCTGTTTCGCGCTGTCGGACGCGGGCTATGAGACCATTATGGTCAATTGCAATCCCGAAACCGTGTCGACCGATTATGACACATCGGATCGCCTGTATTTCGAGCCGCTGACGCATGAGGACGTTCTCGAGATCCTGATGAAGGAAAAGCAGAACGGCACGTTGAAGGGCGTCATCGTGCAGTTTGGCGGCCAGACTCCGCTGAAACTTGCCCATGGCCTCGAGCAGGCGGGCATCCCGATCCTCGGCACGTCGGTCGATTCGATCGACCTTGCCGAAGACCGCGACCGCTTCAAACGCCTGCTCGACAAGCTTGGCCTCAGGCAGCCGATGAACGGCATCGCCTATTCGGTCGAGCAGGGTCGCCTGATCGCCGCCGATCTCGGCCTGCCGCTCGTCGTGCGCCCGTCCTATGTGCTGGGCGGTCGCGCCATGGCGATCATCCATGACCAGGTGGCCTTCGACGACTACCTGCTCGGCACATTGCCCGGCCTCGTGCCGGCGGATGTCAAGGCGCGCTATCCCAACGACAAGACCGGCCAGATCAACACGGTGCTGGGAAAGAACCCGCTGCTGTTTGATCGCTATCTGTCGGATGCCACGGAAGTTGACGTTGACTGCCTGTGCGACGGCAAGGACGTGTTCGTCGCAGGTATCATGGAGCACATTGAGGAGGCGGGTATTCATTCGGGCGATTCCGCCTGCTCGCTGCCACCGCGCTCGCTGTCGCCCGAGACGATCAGGAAGCTGGAAGAACAGACCGCCAGGATGGCGCTGGCGCTCAATGTCGGCGGCCTGATGAATGTCCAATATGCGCTCAAGGACGGCGAGATCTACGTCCTCGAAGTCAACCCGCGCGCCTCGCGCACGGTGCCCTTTGTGGCCAAGGTCATCGGCCAGCCGATCGCCAAGATCGCCTCGCGGATCATGGCGGGCGAAAGCCTCGCCAGTTTCAACCTGACGGCTGGTGGCTTCGACCATGTCGGCGTGAAGGAAGCGGTCTTTCCCTTCGCGCGTTTCCCCGGCGTCGACACTGTGCTTGGCCCTGAGATGCGCTCGACGGGGGAGGTCATCGGCCTTGACCGCTCGTTCGAGGTCGCCTTTGCCAAGAGCCAGCTCGGTGCCGGGGCCAAGGTGCCAACGGAGGGCTGCGTCTTCGTGTCGGTGCGCGATGCGGACAAGCCGCGCGTGCTGGAGACCATGCGCATGCTGTCAGGCCTTGGCTTCCGCATCGTGGCGACCAGCGGCACCCAGAAATATCTGGTGTCGGAAGGCGTGAGAGCCGAGAAGATCAACAAGGTCTCGGAGGGTCGCCCGCATGTGGTCGATTCGATCAAGAACGGTGGCGTCCAGCTCGTGTTCAACACGACGGAAGGGGCGCAGGCCCTGTCGGATTCGCGCCCGCTGCGCCGTGCGGCCCTCTTGCATAAGGTGCCTTACTACACCACTCTAGCAGGAGCGGTGGCGGCCTCTCAGGGCATCAAGGCCTATAAGGGCGGCGATCTCGAGGTCCGGGCATTGCAGGATTATTTCACCTGAGGAGTGGCCAAGCCCCTCGTTGAACGGTGGCCGATCGGGCGCAAGCCCAATGGATCACCTTTGTCATGTCCGCGGCTTGCGGGGCCTTCCAGCCTCGCGACCGGGGATTATTTTTGTCGGCGGAGCCGGAAAACCTCCCGCGCCGCTCAAGAACAGACTTCGGAAAGAGACGCGCGATGGACAAGTTTCCCATGACCGTTTTGGGCTATGCGGCGCTGGAAGCCGAGCTGAAACGGCGCCAGCAGGAGGATCGCCCCCGCATCATCGCGGCGATCTCCGAGGCGCGCTCGCATGGCGACCTGTCCGAAAATGCGGAATATCACGCCGCCAAGGAATCGCAGTCGCATAATGAGGGGCGCATCGCCGAGCTCGAGGACAAGATCTCGCGTGCCGAGGTGATCGACGTCTCGAAACTTTCCGGTGAAACGATCAAGTTTGGCGCGACAGTGAAGCTGATCGACGATGACACTGAGGAAGAGAAAACCTACCAGATTGTCGGCGAGAACGAAGCTGACGTGAAGGATGGCAAGGTCTCGATCACCAGCCCGATCGCCCGCGCCCTGATCGGCAAGAAGGTCGGCGACGCCGTCGAGGTCAATACGCCCGGCGGCGGCAAGAGCTATGAAGTTACGGCGGTCGCCTACAAGTAGGCGGGGGCCCGGCGTTAGATACGCAATCGGAAACCCCTCACCCCGGCTCGGGGCCTTGCCCCGAGTCCGCCCTCTCCCGATGGGAGAGGAGACCACCAACCAGGTCTTTTCCCGCACGGCTATGAAAGCGTGCGGACCGGCGTTAAACAGCTCCGATGAGCAGACATGAACTGGACGCGCTGGCGCCCGCCCGACTTCCTGACGGCGTGCGCGCCTGGATCCTGCAATCGGGCAAGATCGGCCATGAGGTGAATTGCCTCGGGGTTGCGCACGAGCTGGGTCTCGACCCTGAGATGCGGCCGGTGCAGCCGCGCCCGCTGTTTGCGTTTTTCGCGCCATGGGGGCCGATCGATCCGGTTGAATCGGTGCGAATCCCGGGGTCGCCGCTGAGCGGACCCACGCCCGACATTGTCTTCGCCTCGGGGCGTGTGACCGCGCCCTATCTGCGCGCGATCAAGCGCGCCGCCCCGCGCACCACCTTCACTGTCTTCCTGCAGGACCCGCGCAGCGGGCCGAAATCAGCTGACCTCATCTGGGTCCCCGAACACGATAGTCTGCGCGGCGAGAATGTGCTGGTGACTTTGACCTCGCCGCATCACATGCGTCCGTCCGTTTTGCAGGCGGCACGCGCCGATGCCGACCTGCGCCTCGCCTCGCTTCCCGACAAACGCGTCGGCATGGTGCTGGGCGGCGACAGCGGCACCCACCGCTTTGCGGCCAATGATTTTTACCGGCTCGCTGAGCTCGCGCGCGAGATCCTGGCCGCAGGCTATGGATTGATGGTGACGCCGTCGCGCCGCACGCCGCCCGAACTCATCACGGCGATCCGTGCCGCGGTCAAGATCAGCGATGCGCCGCAAAATGCTTTCGTGTGGGACGGCGCAGGTGCCAATCCCTATGCGCAGATTCTCGCGCATGCAGATGTCATTGTCGTCACGGGCGACAGCGTCAACATGGTCGGTGAGGCGGCGTCCACCGGCGTGCCGGTGCATGTCTACGAGCCCACCGGCGGTTCGGACAAGATGAGCGGCTTCATTGACGGGCTGGTTGTCGCCGGTGCCGTGCGACGCCTGCGTGTCATGCGCCAGGCGCGCTGGATGGACGAGCGCTGGACCTATGAACCCGTCGATGCCACCGCGCAGATCGCGCGCGAGGTGGTGAAAAGGTATCTGGCGTTCAAGGGTCTTTGAAAAGAGCGCGCATCTGCGAAGGCCTCACGCGCGGCCTCTGGATTGCTTCGCTTCGCTCGCAATGACGGCCGAGAGAATCGCGTCTTTCATGCCGTCATTGCGAGCAGAGCGAAGCAAACCAGGCACGCATGTTCAACCAGCGTGAGGGGTGCGTGTTACACGCGCACCGTCGCGTCCGGGAAGGACAGCTGCTCGCGCGCACGCCAGTCGCGGGTCACGTAGTTCAGGATGACAGACTTGCGCAATCCGTTGATCGGACGTTTTTCGAATCCGTGCCAGGTCTTGTCCGAGGGGACAAAGATCATCGCGCTGCCCTGCTTGAATGGCGAGCAACCGAAATGCGTGTCCTTGTCGGCGTAAATGTCGGTGCCGAGTTCGTCATGGCCCGGAAGGTCCGACAGATAGATCAGACAGGTGAATTTCTTCACGCCAAGATCGGTGTGCGGCTCGAGCCAGAAACCGTCTGTGTCGACGGCATATTCCAGGCGCAGATAGGTGTCGTCGATCGGCGCGTCGAAGGCCGTGGCAATCAGCTTGGTGAGTTCGGGCGATTGCAGTGCATCGGCGATCGGGCGCATGATGGGGAATAGGGCCATGGCCTGAGTATCGAAATAGGACCGCTGGTCATTGTGCAGCTCGCGGCGGCCCGACACGCCATCGAGCGTGGGGGCTGAAAACGGCAGCTCGTTCAGCTCCCGGGCGACGGATGCCGGCAGCAGATTGTCCACGAGGAAATGCTGATAGGGCTCCGCGAAGGTCTGCCGCTGCTCGATGCTGGCGCGGAAGGTCGCGATAATGTCGGCTGCAGTGACCGAGGAATTGTCCAACATCGACGTCTGGCCTTTTTGACTGCCCCTCAGGGAGCGCGCGCCCCTCGGGGCCGTTCAAAGTGTGCGCACACTAGTGCCGCGCCCCGACACGGGCAAGGGCGCATTCTGGCCGGTCATGCCCTGTGCGGATCGGCCGCGCCAGCCTTGCAGCCAGCGCATGTCGTTCTTATACGTTGAGGCCTGTCCCACGCGGCGGTCCGCCCGACGCGGCCCTCAAAATCGAGATTGTTTCTCATGATAACCACCGCCGTCCAGCATGCGCGCATGATCATCGTCGGCTCCGGACCCGCGGGCTATACGGCGGCCATCTATGCGGCCCGCGCGATGCTCGAGCCGATGATGATCGCCGGCTTCGAGCCGGGCGGCCAGCTGATGATCACCACGGATGTGGAAAATTACCCCGGCTTCGCCGATCCGATTCAGGGTCCGTGGCTGATGGAGCAGATGCGCGCACAGGCCGAGCATGTCGGCACGAAGATGGTCTCCGACCATATCGTCAGCGTCGATCTCTCAAGCCGCCCCTTCAAGCTGATCGGCGATTCGGACACGGTCTACACCTGCGACACGCTGGTGATCGCCACCGGTGCCAAGGCCAAATGGCTGGGTATTCCATCGGAAGACGCTTTCAAGGGCTATGGCGTCTCGGCATGTGCAACCTGCGACGGGTTCTTCTACCGCGGCAAGGAAGTGATCGTCGTCGGCGGCGGCAATTCGGCGGTCGAGGAGGCGCTCTATCTGTCGCATCTGGCCTCGAAGGTGACAGTGGTGCACCGCCGCGACTCGTTCAAGGCCGAGCGCATCCTGCAGGAGCGCCTGTTCAGGAGCCCCAAGATTGAAGTCGTGTGGGACAGTGCGATCGAGGAGATCTGCGGCGACCAGAATCCGCCCGGTGTCACCCATGTGAAGCTGAAGAACGTCAAGACCGGCGTGATCAGCGAGCGCCGGGTCGATGGCGTCTTCGTGGCGATCGGCCATGAGCCGGCGTCGCAGCTCTTCGCGGGCCAAATCGACGTGAAGCCAAACGGCTATATTTTCACTGCGCCAGATTCCACCGCGACCAATATTCCCGGCGTCTATGCCGCCGGTGACGTCACGGATGACATTTACCGCCAGGCGGTGACGGCGGCGGGTATGGGCTGCATGGCAGCGCTGGAAGCCGAGCGCTGGCTGACGGTGCAGGGCTCCCTTCAGGATCATTCGGCAGATGCCGCCCCATGATCCTCACCCGCGAGAGCCCTCTGGACTGGGACAAGCTGCGCATCTTCCATGCAGCGGCTGAGGCTGGCTCATTCACCCATGCCGGCGAGGCGCTGGGCTTGAGCCAGTCGGCCGTCAGCCGACAGGTCAGCGCGCTGGAGCAGGACCTCCGGGTGCCGCTGTTTCACCGCCATGCGCGCGGCCTGATCCTGACCGAGCAGGGCGAAGTCCTGTTTCGCACGGTCAAGGATGTCTGGCAGAAGCTTGATGCGACGCGCATGCGGCTGTCGGACAATCGCGAGCGGCCGCACGGGCTGCTGCGCGTGACGACAACGGTGGGGATCGGCTCGGAATGGCTGACGCCGCGTATCGCCGAATTCCTCGAACTCTATCCCGATATTGAGCTCAACCTCATCCTGTCGGACGAGGAGCTCGACATCAGCATGCGCGAGGCCGACGTCGCCTTGCGGGTGCGCGAGCCGGTGCAGCCCGACCTGATCCGGCGGCGCCTGTTCACCATGCATTTCCATGCCTATGCGTCGCCCGGCTATCTCAAGCGCTACGGCCAGCCCAAGACGCTCGACGATCTCGACAAGCACCGTATTCTCACCTACGGCGCATCGTCTGCGCATTACCTGACGAATATCAATTCCCTGCAATATGCCGGGCGCGCCTCGCGCAGCCCGCGTCCCTCGACGCTGACCTGCAACAATATTCCGGCGCTGCGCCGGGCAGTCGAGGCAGGGGCGGGCATTTCGGTGCTGCCGGATTATCTGGTGGGCGCCGATTCGACGCTGGTGCGCATCCTGCCCGAGGCGGACATGCCCGAGCTCGATTGCTATCTCGTCTATCCG
>CAIWVR010000355.1 GCA_903916165.1 uncultured Hyphomicrobiales bacterium
CCCGGACGGATCGGGATGAAATCGCCCTCGCCGGTCCAGTAATTCTCCTTGCCGACGCGCTCCTGGAAGCTGAACGGATTGTCGAAAATGAAGCGTTGATTGTGGAACGTGTTCATCAGCAGCGGCATGTTTGTCGTCGAGACGAGCAGCGCGCGCTGGCGGCCGCCTGCGTTGAAATGCCGGTGGGGCATGTTGATCGGGATCGAGAACATCGACTTGGCCGACCATTCGAAGCTGCGCCTGGAGCCATCCGGCAGTTCGATCTGCGTCGAGCCCTCGCCTTCGAGCACATAATAAATGTCTTCGTAAAGATGGCGCAGCGGCGCGGTCGAGGCACCCGGCGCGATCTCGAACAGGAACATGTTGCAGAAATCGCCGCGCCCTTTCAGATGCACGGCGGCACCCCTGGCGCCGACGCGCGCCCATGGAGACGTCTCGACTTCAAAAAGATCAATGGCGTAATCGCCCTCCACGACCGGAATGCCCTCAGCATTCACCCAGTCGAGATAGGCATCGATTCCATAACGTGCGGCGGCGACGTCGTCGCTCATCCTGACTTCCTCCCTGGCAGTTCTTTTTCTGACGGCTGGTGACAAGCCGCGAGCCGTGTGTGTAAAATTAGCAGCAGAACAAGTGTCCTGACAACAAGGACGCCGCGACAGGGAGGAAACTGCGCGCATGTGGACGCCGCGAGGATTCATGTCTGGCACCATCGCGCTCTGGGCCGGGCTCATCGTCAGCCTCCCCGCGCAGGCGCTCGACAATCCGCTGACCTATGCCGGAGCAGACCGCGAAGCCGGCCTGATCGAAGGTGCCAGGTCAGAGGGCGAAGTCGTTTTCTACTCGGCGATGATCGTCAATCAGGCGCTGCGCCCGATTTCCGAAGCCTTCATGAAAAAATATCCCTTTGTGAAGGTGAATTATTGGCGCGCCGAATCGGCCGGCATTTTCACCAAGCTCTCGGCGGAAGTGCGCGCGGGCAAGGTGGTCGCCGATGTCGTGGAAGGCACGGGCGTTGGCGAATCGGTCATTCAGGCCGGCTTCGCGCTGCCCTACACCACACCCGCCATCGCATCCGTGCCCGACCGCTACCGCGATCCCAATGGGTTGTGGACGCCCACCCGACGGTCGTTTTTTGGCGTCGCCTTCAATACGAAGCTGGTGGCGGCAGGCGACATCCCGAAAACCTACGACGATCTGCTCGACCCGCGCTTCAGGGGCCGCATGTCCTGGCATGCGGGCAGCGCCAGCGGGGCCGATCTCTTCGTCACCAACCTGCGCGCGGCCTGGGGCGATGCGAAAACGCACGACTACCTGCGCCGCCTGGCTGACCAGAAAGTCGCCTCGCTGAGCGGAGCCAGCGCGCGCGGCCTCGTCGACCGCGTCATCGCCGGCGAAATGCTGCTGGCCCTGAACATTTTCGCGCATCATCCGCTGATCAGCCAGGCCAAGGGCGCGCCTGTCAACACCGTCCTGCTCGATCCCGTCGCCAGCACGGTCGGCACAATGATCCTCCCCAAGGGGCTGCGCCATCCCCATGCCGCCATGCTGCTCGTCGACTTCATCCTGTCGCGCGAGGGCCAGACCATTCTGTCCGAAGCGGGCTATTTCCCGACGCACAGGGATGTCGCGACGCGCGCCGATCTCGCTCCGATCCTCGAAGGGCTGGGGCGTGTCTCGGAGCAGTTCATCACGCCAGATCGTCTGGTGCGGGACACTGCGACGTCCGAGGACATGATCGCGCAGACCATGCAGAAATAGATCCGTCGCGAGGTCGTGCTTGCCAGAGCCCTCCGCGCGCCGAATAATGCCCATGCGCCGTCCCCCGGGGCGGGGACAGAGCCACGCCACAAGGCGGGCCAGATAAAAATTATCAGGGAGGTCGCCTGTGCTGATCCGCGATTATGCGTCTCATCCGAACGTGATGAGAAAAGAAGACCCAACCTGGAAATTCGCGCTCGGTGCGAGCCCGGTGACGGAGGGCTCGATTCTGCGCATCGTGGACGAGGCCGGCAATGAGGGATTCGGC
>CAIWVR010000356.1 GCA_903916165.1 uncultured Hyphomicrobiales bacterium
AGCGCCGTCGTCACCCCTTCCGCTCTTGCAGCACCGGAAATCGATGGCTCCGTTGTGCCAAGGGCAGCTTTTGTCATGATGGGCCTGTTCTGGATCTTCAAGTCCCGGCAGCGCAGATTACGCCTGGCTGAAGCCTGATCTCACGGCAAATGGTGGCAGGTGATTGTTCTGGCGCAGGCAATACACATTGGCCCAAGTCTCCAGCCTGAAAGTCGCATAGGTATGGCGCAGGCAGTAGAGGCTGCGCTTGCGTCCCTGGCTGTCCTGCCGCTCAGGCGACGACCGCACCTCTCGCTGATGCCGGTCTCCGCTATTGACGCGCCGCGGCACTCCATAGAGAAAACCACTTGCGCGCGGCCAAAACGTCGCGAATGTCCGTGTCAGCGCAAGGCTGGATTCTCCTCCAGACTGGAGTGCCCTGCCCATCAACATTGTCGCGCTTCAATCTGATGAAGACATGCCGTGACTGAACCACGCGATCCCTCTCTTGAGGTCCATTCCGTCCTCTCCGCCGCGTCTCATCGCGCTTGGCACAAGCTCGCTGCCGGTTGATGGGCCGCTTTAGATTTGCGCCTGCAAGGCTGCATTCGTCAGGCGGAGGCGCTCGGCGAGTTCCGTACCCAGGTTCATCAAGAGCCTGTTCGAGATGGCAGGCTCGTTCTTCGCAAGCATTTCAAAAGCGTCATTCGAAATGAACAATGTCCCGACCTCCGTTCGAGCCATGGCTGTGGCCGACCGTGGCTGTTTGGTCAGCAGCGCCATTTCCCCGAAAATCGTACCCGGCTTGAAGGTGGCGAGCCGCAAGAGGGACCGCGCACCGGGCCCATCAATCACAACGTCGACCATGCCGCGGGTGATGAGGTGGACGCCATCGCCCGTGTCGCCGGCCCTGAAGATCTGCGTCCCCGGGGCAAAGTCGCATGTCTCCAGCCGTGACCTGACCTGATCGAGGGCGGTCTCATCGAGCCCGCGGAGAATCCCAAAATCTCGCAAACTGAAGTCGGTTGGTTCGACGTGGCCCCCGAGTATCGAATCTTCCGCCAGTTCGATCGCGTGATCGATCGTTTCGACGAACCGATCCGGGGCGAAATCCTGTAAAATGCCGGCTTGTGCGAGGTAAAGACTGCGCGGATCGTCGGCCGGCAATCCCGCCAGCAGCAGGTCGCACTTGTCCTTGCGCAGGTCCTGCTGGATTTGGCGCAACATCCGCGCACCTGAAACATCAATATCCCGCACGCGCCGGAGGTCGAGGACAAGCGTCCGCGCCGCGGCCCGACCCTGCTCGATATCCTCGCGCAATCGCGCCGTCGTGGCGAAGAACAACGGCCCGTCAAGACTGACGATGGCGATGTCCTCCCGCCGCCCGGCGAGGATCGCCTCTTCCGCGAGGCTGCGCACATTGCGCGATCGAACCATTGTCCGATCGCGCCATTGCTGGACGATGGGCCGGCTCATTTTGACGAGGAACAGGATGATCGTGATGAAAAGGCCGACAAACACCGCAAAGGCGAGGTTGACGAGGATGCTCAGGCCGGCGACGAGGACCATCGTCGCACAATCGCCGAGGAAACTGCCGCCATGCAAACGGGCCAGGCGCAAGCTCGCGCCGTCGATCATCGCCCAGCCGACCATGATCATGATTCCCGCGAGGGCAGCATAGGGCAGCAGGGCGAGACATCCGACGCCCCACATGAACAGGCAAAACAAAGCCACGGAATGCAGGAAGGCCGCAACGCGTGTGCATCCACCGGACTGAAAACTCGCCAGGCCCCGATTGGGCGAACCGGTGCTTGGCGCCGCACCGAAGCACGCGCCCACGCAATTCGCCAGGCCCTGGCCCCATAATTCACGATTTGCGTTGGACCGGTTACCGGTTTTCGCGTCGATGGCCGCGGAGCTCATCACCGATTCAAGGCTGCCGACAGCCGCGAGGATGAAGACCGCGGGGAGGACCGCCCCCAATATGCGCAGGTCGGCCCCGGTGAGGTCCAGCATCTGGCTGACAACGCCAAGCGAAGGCAGCTCGGCTGGCGGCAAAAGGACGACGGCGCCCATCCGCCCGTCACCCCATACGAGCCGCAGGAGGTGATGCGCGCCGGTGCCGATGGCGAGGGCCCCGATAATGGGTGGGATTTTTGTCGTGACGCGCGGCAGAACGATCATGGCCACGATCGTCGTCAATGTAACGAGGCACGCGCCCAGCTGGATCGCATCCACGTGTCGCGCCAGATCCGTCCACGATATCGTCGCCGGCATGCCGAGAGATGCCGCAAGCTGGCCAAGAATAACGGCGAGTCCGACGCCGTTCACGAAACCGGCGAAAACCGGATAGGGCACATAACGTGCCGCGCTTCCCAGGCGAACGAGACCGAAGCTGATTTGCAGAATGCCCGACAGGAACAGGCACAGGAGAGCGAGGACAAGTGCTTGCTCGCGTCCGGCACCTTGTGACAAAAGGGCCGTGAGAAGACCGGCCATGATCAGCGTTGTCGACGCACGCGGTCCGCTGATCTGCAGCACATTGCCGCCGGCCAGGGCGGAAATGCCATTCGTGATGATCGATGAAAGCAAGCCCGCAACGACGCCCACCGACAGATATTCGGGGCCCAGAGGAGCGAAGGCCAGCGCGCCGAGGGGAAGCGAAAAAGGCAAAGCAACCAATGAAGAAACAAGAGCGCCACGAAGATCGCCTAAAAGTAACTTTTTCGAGTAACTCACGGGCTCCATCCGATCTGCTTCGGCAAGACACGCGAAAACCTAACTCAATGAGGGTGAAAATGGAACGTTCGATGTTTCTGAGATTCAGAAATGTCTCCCGGCTCGCTCTGGAGTGAAGGGGCCCATATCTGCAGGACCACGCACCGCCTGAGAGCCCGACCCGAAATCCAAATCTGACGGGCTTTCGCCCTCGCCATCCTTGGCATGAGAAGAAAGGCCAGAGCCAAGTGTCACCATGCAAGGGCTGACGAGCCGGGCTTCATCCCCCTGATTGCCTCCTTCGACGAAGGGCAGCTTGACCCACGGGCTCTTGCGATGCACGGATTGGAGCAGTGGCGCGGTCAGCCACTGCGCCCTGCTGGGCTAAATCCATCGACCTCTTTGTATCGCGATCCTCCCAAAATTGTCGCAAACAAAGCGAAGCGAAGTCCGCGAAGCAGGTCAACCAATTTCAGGTCAGGCTCTAAGATAGACAGGCTTCAGTTCCAATGAATGACGGGTTTATATTCGCAATATTCAGCTCAGTCGGGATTTTTATACTTTTTTATTCTTACCGAGCTGTAGTCTCACAAATACGGCCGCTTTCGATCATGGTGGCCGGCTGGAGGGCCTCCATCAATTGCTGGCGACGCCACCGCTTCATCGTTCTGGGGATCGCCCTCTTCGTCCTCATCGGCTTGGGGCTGCAATATTTTTTTGTGTCATTCTTTGGTCCGGGCGTACACGAAGAAATATTGCTTGTCGCAAGTCTCGCATGGCAGGCATTCATGGCTGCCAGCGTCGCCGCCCTTGTCGTTCCCCTGCATCTAGCCGTCCTTTTGGATACGAGCCACCCCTTTTTGAAAATAGGCGGGAGCTCGCGCGCGCTCCTGCTTCGCGCGGCAGCTTATGGTTTTGGCATTTGGTGCTTCAATTATCTTCTTGGCATCCTGTCCAAAATAGCAATGATTGCGACACCGCCTCAATTTTGGAGGGAGGCCTCCTATGGCTTGATCAGTGCCTCGTTTTTGCTAACGACAGCGCTGTTATTGGTGCGCCCCTCCCTTTCGCTTGGTTCAGCCCAACCCTTCCGGACAGGTCTTCGATTGGCCCTATCTCACCCCATGGCCTTGTGTGTAATGACACTGGCGATGCTCAGTTGGCCCTTTATGATCAACAATCTTGCCATTTTTTTACCAGCGCAACTTCTGGAGTCTGATGGGATCGCAAGGACGATTGGCGTTGCGATTATCTCGCTGTTCAGCATTTTTCAGGTTATTGCTATGGAGGCAGCAACTGTCATTTTCACCAGACGGGCCCTGAGAATCAGCTCACTGAAAGAATAGGTCCAACGCGCGGTTGTTGGTCTTTCTTTATTTGACGAATGACGCGCAAAAATCGGAACCTATGGCTTTCAATGGACCGCAGCGACGCCCTTGCCGTCCAGCACATTGCTCTGCCCATAATCACGCGCGAACATGGCCACTCACGTGCCCATGTTCCTCTTCAGCCAATAGACATTGGTACCGTTCTGCAGGCGCAGCGTCGCATGGGTGTGGCGCCGGCTGAGATGGTGCGATTGTCGCCGTGCGTGTCCTTCTCAAGCCCCTCTGCTGGCGCGCTTCAGCGCTTCCAAAGATGGCTGAACCGCCCGGCTACGATCTCCTCGAAAGCCAGCGGCTTGTCGACCAACCCGTTTGCCATTGCGAACCTGTTCAATCCATCCACGACATCGGTCGAGATGGTGGCATCATAGAACGGCGCATCGCGGCTGATCAGGATGGGCATGACCTCCGCCTCGTCTTCGCCGGGAAACAGCTCATCGCAGACTTGTCTTGCCAGAGACGGATCGGCCTGAAGCGCCTTCTGCGTCGCAACGATGGCGCGCACGGCCGCGGCCGCGACTTCGGGCTCCTTTTCAATCAAGGCATCGGTGACCGTCAGCGCCGCGAAATTGTAGCGATGCGCGCCGGGCGGTCCGTCGCCCCGGCGAAGGTCGAGATGTAACTTGGCAACACCCGCTTTTTCAGCGAGCGCCAGCCGCATGCCGTTGCCCCAGAAGCCATCGGCATGGTTCTGCTGGATGGCCGACACACCATCACGGCTGTGCCACTCGGAAGTGGTCGGCAAGCTCTCGACGATGCGCACGTCGTCATGGTCCATGTCGAGACCGGCCTCCACGAGCATGTGGCGCAGTGCCGTGCGGGGAAAGGCGAAGGATGAGGAGATGCGCAAACCCTTCAGAGCCGTAATGTCGCCGCGCGGAATGTCGAGGTCCTTGCGCACGCCCATGAACCAATAAGAGTTCTGCGACAGCGCGCAGAGCAGTTTAGCGCCATTCCAGGCCGGGAAGGCGCGCGTCGCGGCAAACGCCGGCCCGCCAAAGAAATGAATGCCGCCATCGCGCAGCTGCTCGGGCCCATGCTTGGCACCATATTCAGGCACGAATTCGACGTTAACCCCTTGCTCCTTGAAGAAGCCGAGTTTGACCGCCGCCGTCGCCACGAAATACGAGGGCGAATCCACGTCCGCGACCATGAGCCGATATGTAGGCATTTCTTTCCTCACTGCGCTGTTCACAGAATCCGAGTTGATGACTGAACCGCCCCGCGTCTGCCGGAGCCTGCCTTGGTTTAGCTATGCTGCCCGGAACCCATTTTCGAGGGCAGCCTAGAAGTTCGACTCGCCTTCGGCACGATCCAGCGTCCTGCCGACTACGACGTGTGAGAACGACGTTGATAGCTACACCGGCCTGAGGAGAGGACCTAGCTCCCATCGACATGAACACTCCGATTTCCGCAGAAATAGACCCCGATCCCCGACGCGGGGCCCTGCCCCAACCAAGGAGGACGACAGCGCGGCCAGGGGTGGAGATCCTATTTCGGTACGACCTGAATGATCCTACGGGCATCGAGCCGCTCAGTACGCGCTGGGCAGGTGGATGACCAAGCGTTCCTCTGCCGCATCCAGAAAATTCTTGTTCACCTGAGAGTCCTGCTTTGTTATTGGTTTTTTCTCGGGGTGCCACCCCTTCATGTTCAGTTTTACATTCAAACGGTGACCCAAATGTTCATAGGCTGGCCAGAACTCTTGCTGCTGACAGCTTGGATCGGTCCGTTCTTCTTTGTGGGGCTTTTTACGATCGCTGAAAGACGCTGGCCTGACGGGGCCTATCCAAAAGAGCCTCACCTCAAAACCAATTTGTTCGTTGGCGGGACATCCACGCTTATAGCTTTTTTCCTCCTCCAATCAACGCAGGATGTGATTGCAGACAAACTGAGCATTTATGATTTTGTTGATTTTTCGGCACCCGTGCTCCCGAGTTTTCTGAGTTACGTTCTATGCTTCCTCTTCATAGACTTCATCTATTACGCCCTGCATCGCCTCTCGCATCAAATTCCCATTTTATGGCGACTCCATAAAGTCCATCACAGCGATGACAGAGTCACTGCCTCAACAGGACTAGTTCATCATCCACTTGAAGCCCTATTCATTGGCGTCGCGGCATTTTCGATCTATGTAATCGTCAATATGCCTGCGGGGGTGATCCTGTTTTACGGAGCGATCAATTCTCTGCATGTGGCCTTCGTTCATAGCAATATGAGACCACCATTTTGGCTAGATCAGGGTCTTTCCAAAATCATCTACACACCATCTCTTCACAAGATTCATCATTCCATTCGCAAGGAAGAAGGTAATTCAAATTTTGGTATGATCTTTGTGTTTTGGGATCAAGTGCTAGCAAGTTGGAAACCGCATGCATCTGCTAACAGCAATGCCATACTGATGGGATTGGATGAGACAAAGGGTATGAATTGGTCGACCAAAGCCCTGATGCAACTGCCATTTAGACGCGAAAAAAGCGTGCCATAGGAGGCACGCTTTAGCGGGTCAATAGAGACCATCTTATGACGCAATTGGGCTGCTTGCCCTAACCGTCACTATGTAAACCTGCCCGAAGTCGTCTTGTAAGCACATGCTGGCTTGTGAAGTGAATTCACGCCAACATAAGGAGCTAATGAACCCGGAATCGTGTAGTTGATACCAGCGGTTGAATAAGGTGCCTGAACACCAAGCGCAAAAAGAGGATAGTTGGTGGCAAAGCTCCATCCGAAGCCTGCTTCACCCTGAACATCACAGCTACCAGCCAACCCCATCGCCCGGAACGTTGGCATCGTCCAAGCCTTGCTATCAAGCGGAATAGCGACATCAAACTTGGCACCCGTCACGTTCGACGTGCGGTTCGACTGTGTGGTGCGAACGCCCAAGACGAGCTCGGGTCTGGAGGCTCCAAAATTCCACTGGATACCACCAAATGCAACAGTCTCGCTTCTCTTATGAAGCGTGGTCACGGTTGTTCCCGCTTGCGCTTGAACACCAAAAACGGAGAGCAGAACGGCTCCAATCAAGAGTTTCTTCATAGCTTGCCTCACTGTACAAAACTCGTCACGAAAGACTAATATTAACACTTTATTCACGATTCAGGGCGATTGACAAGCTATCATTTAATAAAGCTGACCATTGAGTCGCCCCTTAGCCACGGCGACCACTGATTGAATTCGCTGCCAGCGCCATAGGTTTCGTAATAAGTTACAATCGTACAATTATTGTTCCGCTCACTGCGCGCTGGGCAGGTGGATGACCATGTCGCAATGGAGTGCAGCGCATAACATCAAGACGGTTGTGACGCTTGTCTCCGATTATGGCCCCGGCCACGATTCGGAAGCTGCCCTCAAGGCCGATTTCGAGGGTCGCGGCGGCAAGGTGATGGAGACGCTGCGGGCTCCGGTCACCAACCCCGAATTTGCGGCCTATCTGCAGAGAGCCAAGGACCTCAAGCCAGATGCCCTGTTTCTGTGTGTTCCCTCTGGCCAGGGCGCGAATCTCATGAAGCAGGTGATCGAGCGGGGGCTGGCTGCCGATGGCATCAAAATCATCGGTACGGGCGATGTCACCGATGATGACCAGATCGACAGTATGGGCGATGCGCTGATCGGCATGGTCACCTCGCATCATTATTCTGCGGCCCATGCCAGCCCCGAGAACAAGGCCTATGTTGCCGCTTTCCAGAAGGCCAATAATAATATGCGGCCTAATTTCATGTCGGTGGGCGGCTATGATGGCATGGCGGCCATCTACAAGGCGCTCGACGCAACAAAGGGTGACACAGACGCCACCAAATTGATGGAAGCCATGAAGGGACTTGCCTGGACAAGCCCGCGCGGTCCGATATCCATCGATCCAGAAACCCGGGACATTGTGCAGAATGTTTATATTCGCGAGGTGCAAAAGATTGACGGCCAGCTTTGGAACATGGAGCTGGCAACCGTCGCTCACATGAAAGACCCGACACACGGAACGGGCAAATGAAACTATCACCCCAGCCGAGCTGGTTCGGGAGATCTGAACAGCCGCGATAAGTGAGACATCTGCCTGAACGCGGTAAAGCGCCGACGCCAGAGGAGATCGTTCGCAAACGACCCTGCCAAAACCAATGCCCGGGCTGCAAGGCGAAACGGGCCCTGCTGCTCTTTAAAATTCGACAGACTCAGCAATCAAATGCGCATCGTCTTGGCATCATCCAAGACGGTCAAAATGAGATCTTTTCAGCAATCAGGGGTGGGAAGCATTGGAAGGAGATCATGAAGGCAAGCGCGGCGACGCGCCGGGCTCAGAACTCTCCTTTTGAGACTCCATCTGGATCATCCTCTCGAGCGCGAATAC
>CAIWVR010000357.1 GCA_903916165.1 uncultured Hyphomicrobiales bacterium
GATGCGGCGGGTGTGGCGCAGATCGAGGACCACCGGCTGGCCGATTTCGGCCATGGTGCGCCCCTCGATGCGGGCGCGCTGGGCCAACCGGGTCCGTTCCTGATCGAGGCCGGCATTTCCTCCACGCTGCATATTGCCGAATTCTTCGGCCTGATCCCCAAACCCCTGATCCCCAAATCCCTGATCCCCAAGCCCGTCACCAATGTCCTCAGCCATGTGCTGCGCGCGGCGGGTGTCTGAGCGGGCACTGGAAAAAGCTGCCGGTCGGCACGACATGGGGAGCAAAGGAGCACCCCATGACCCATCCCGCCGGCGATTTCCCCTTTGCACTGACCGATGCCGAGTGGCGCCAGCGCCTGAGCCCTGCGCAATATCAGGTGATGCGTGCGCACGGCACCGAGCGTCCGGGGTCCTGTGCCCTGCTGCACGAGAAGCGCATGGGCGTCTTTGCCTGCGCGGGCTGCGGACAGAAATTGTTTGCATCCAAGCTGAAATTTGAAAGCGGCACCGGCTGGCCGAGTTTCAACGATCCCCTGCCGGGTTCCGTCGAGACGACGGTCGATCGCGCCTATGGCATGGTGCGCACGGAGGTTCACTGCAGCCAGTGCGGCAGCCATCTTGGCCATGTGTTCGAAGACGGCCCGCCGCCCACCGGGCTGCGCTATTGCATCAATGGCGTCGCGCTGGATTTCGAACCGGAGTGAGAAGATCTTGTCCTTGCGAGCGAGGCTCGCGCTCGCAAGGATGAGGTTTGCCTTCAGGCCCGCAGCGGCTGAATGATTTCGGCACCGATGCGCTCGATATTGGCGACATTGGGCAGCAGCTTCAGCAGCAGCAGGTCGATGCCCATGTCGTGGAAGCGCTGGCACTGCTTGCGCACGTCTTCCGGGCGGCCGATGCAGCCGGCCCGCGTCGCCGGGATCATCCGGCGCTCGAGCTTGCGCGTGTCAGGGTCGGAATCATATTTGAAAATCTCCTGGATCGTCGAATCGAACGCCTGTTCGGCGCTGTCGCCGAGTGCCAGGAACGGGTTGAGCCCGTAGCGCACCTTGCGGCCGGCGCGCGCGCTGCGCTTGTTCATGTCGGCGATGGAGACCTCAAGCGCGCGCATGACTTCGTCCGTCGATTCAGCGGCCTTCGGAAATTCGACAAACCACCAGTCGCAATTTTCGGCGATGAAATCGCGGCCGCGATCGCTGGTCGACACCGAAAAGATCTCCGGTCCCTGCGTCGTGCGGGGCTTCAGCAGCAGCTGACCCTTTTCGACATTGTAGTGCGTGCCGTGCTTCGTATAGGTCTCGTTGGCCCACAGACCGCGCATGATATCGATGAATTCGATCGTGCGCTGGTAGCGTTCCTCGCCCTGCAGCACCTGGCCGCCGAACATCACGAATTCCTCGTCGAACCAGCCGTTGACGATGTTGATCGCCATGCGGCCCTTGCAGATACGGTCGAGCGAGGCGGACATTTTGGCGATCATCACCGGGTCCCACAGGCCCGGATGCACGGC
>CAIWVR010000358.1 GCA_903916165.1 uncultured Hyphomicrobiales bacterium
CATCGTCTGCAGAAGCTCCTGCGCGACTGTGACTTCCACCGTGCGGTCGCCGCCGGGCTCGGGCGTCAGCGAGACGCGGATCGTGTCGCCGATGCCGTCCTGCAGCAGGATGCCCATGGCGGCGGACGACGCGACAATGCCCTTCGAGCCCATGCCGGCTTCCGTCAGGCCCAGATGAATGGCGTAATCGGAGCGCGCGGCGAGCATGCGGTAGACCGCGATGAGATCCTGCACCGCAGATACTTTCGCCGACAGCACGATGCGGTCGCGCGGCAGGCCGATTTCTTCCGCGCGTTCGGCGGAATAGAGCGCCGAGCGCACCATGGCCTCGCGCGTCACCGCGCGCGCTGCGAGCGGCTGCGCGGAGGCGGCATTGGCGTCCATCAGGCTGGTCAGCAAGTCCTGGTCGAGCGATCCCCAATTGGCGCCGATGCGCACGGCCTTGCCGTGCTGGATGGCCGCCTCAACGATGGCGGAAAACTGGCGGTCCTTCTTGTCCTTGAAGCCGACATTGCCGGGGTTGATGCGATATTTGTCGAGCGCCTCGGCGCAGGCCGGGTGGGCGGCCAGCAGCTTGTGGCCGATGTAGTGGAAGTCGCCGACGAGCGGCACATGCACGCCCATTTTCAGCAAGCCATCGCGGATGTGCGGGACGGCGGCGGCGGCCTCGTCCCGATCCACCGTGATGCGCACGATCTCGGATCCCGCGCGCGCGAGCGCTGCCACCTGGGCCATGGTGCCGGCAATGTCGGCCGTATCGGTATTGGTCATGGATTGCACGACGACCGGCGCGCCGCCGCCCACCATGACCGCGCCCTTGCCGGAGCCGATGCGCACGCCGACCGTGCGATGGCGCGGCGACGGGTCCGCGCTGACGAGTGTGGCGGGATCGATGGCGGCGTGGGACATGGTCTGGCTCTGGCGCTGGCGTTTGCAGCCGACACTTGTCTGCAAACATCCTGTCGGGTCAAGACCCGCGGACCCTCACAAGGCGGTGGCGGGGTCGGGCACAGGGCCACGCCCGGGCGGGAGCTGCTTGCCTGTGCTTTTGGTCCAGCCAATCGACGCGATGCTGATTATGCCGATGACTTGCGCGCCCTCGACGGGCTTCAGATGGCCCTTGCAGCGGGCGATGTCGCGCGCTGCCTGGAACTTGCGGTCATCTTGCGCCGCGCGTGGTGACGCGCGGCCTTTGATGGGCGGACATGCGTCAAGGGCAGAAAACCCTCAACCGGCCTCAGGCCATGTACTGGCCACCATTGGCCGACAGCGTCGAGCCGGTGATGAACCCGCCCTCGTCAGCGACCAGGAACAGCACGGCGCGGGCGATTTCCTCCGGCTCGCCAAGGCGGCCGACCGGGATCTGCGGCACGATGCGCTTGGCGAGCACGTCGGGGTCGATCGCGCGCACCATTTCCGTGCCGATATAGCCCGGGCAGATCGCATTGACCGTGATGCCCTTGCTGGCATTTTCCTGCGCCAGTGCCTTCACGAAGCCGATCTCGCCAGCCTTGGCGGCGGAATAATTCGCCTGGCCCACCTGGCCTTTCTGGCCATTGATGGACGAGATGCAGACGATGCGGCCGAAGCTGCGATTGCGCATGCCCTCGATCACCGGGCGGCACATGTTGAAGAGGGAATTCAGATTGGTGTTGATGACGGCCAGCCATTGCTCGGGTGTCATCTTGTGAAAGAACCCGTCGCGCGTGATGCCGGCATTGTTGACCAGCACCTCGACCGGGCCCAACTCCGCTTCCACCTTGGCGAGGCCTGCGGCGCAGGCCTCGTAGCTCGACACGTCCCATTTGTAGACGGCGATGCCAGTCTCTTTCTGGAATTGCGCTGCGGCTTCATCATTGCCGGCATAATTTGCTGCAATTGTGTAGCCCGCGCCTTTCAGCGCTTTTGAAATGGCCGCGCCGATTCCGCGCGTGCCGCCTGTGACGACTGCAACCCGTGACATGTTCCTCTCCCCTGCCAGCGGGCGTCGCGCGCCCGTTCGTGGTCATGACGAAACGCGCGCCGCCCGGGACGGCGCGCGTGATCTTGAAAAATTACCGCTCGACGCAGAGGGCGATGCCCATGCCGCC
>CAIWVR010000359.1 GCA_903916165.1 uncultured Hyphomicrobiales bacterium
CCCAGCACTTTCCAGAGCGTCTTCGAGGGCAGTCCGGCGACGGGATCGACCTTCATCCACCAGCCACGCCCGGCGTCGAGGCGGCCCAGCGCCAGGTCGATCAGGCCCTCCTCCGCCTCTGGCCCGCCCTCGACGATGGCCCAGTAGGTCTTGGAAATCTTGCCCTGCTTGAACAGGGCCCCGAGCTTCTCAAGCGCCTTGCGGTGGCGTCCCAGCACGAGGCAGCCGGAGGTGTCGCGGTCGAGCCGGTGCGCCAGCGAGGGCGCGCGCGGCAGGCCAAAGCGCAAAGCGTCGAAGGAATCCTCCAGGCTCGGGCCGCCCTTGGGTCCCTTGTGAACGGCGATGCCGGCCGGCTTGTCGAGCACGAGGACGAGGCCGTCGCGGTAGAGAAGGCGGGCGTTGATCTCGTCTGGCGTCATCACGAAACGCTTCTCACTTCCGGTTCGGCCTCGAAACGGCTATGCGAGGGTCCACATATCGCAGGGTCGGCTGTTGCCGGGCTTCACTGACACATTCGGGATCTGATGGCGAGCGACGAGAGCGAAGGCGGAAAGCCGCAGAAGCCGGGCTTTTTCGGGCGGCTGTTCGGACGTGGCGAGGCGGCGTCGCCGGAGACAGCACCCGAGGCCGCGCCCGGGCCGGTGGCCGAACCTGAATCCGCGGTCGCACCGGAGCCGGTCGAAAGGCCCAGGACATCCTGGTGGGAGCGCCTGCGCGGCGGCCTGACCCGGTCGTCGTCGGCCATCGGGCAGGGCATCACCGGCATTTTCACCAAGCGCAAGCTCGATGCGGCCATGCTCGACGAGCTGGAGGATATTCTCATCCAGGCGGATCTTGGCGTCGCCATGGCGACGCGCATCCGCGACGCCGTCGGCAAGGGCCGTTTCGACAAGGACATTGCGCCGTCCGAGGTGAAGGAGATTCTGGCCCGAGAGGTCGAGGCGGTGCTGACCCCCGTCGCCCATCCGATCGCGGTCGATCAGACCAAGACGCCCTTTGTCATCCTTGTCGTCGGCGTTAACGGATCGGGCAAGACGACGACCATCGGCAAGCTCGCGACCACGTTCACGCGCGACGGCCTGAAGGTGGTGCTGGCGGCCGGCGACACGTTCCGGGCGGCGGCCATCGAGCAATTGCAGATCTGGGGCGCGCGCGTCGGCGCGCCGGTGATCGCGCGCCCGCAAGGCGCCGATGCAGCGGGCCTCGCCTTCGACGCCATGCGCGAGGCGCAAGCGCAGGGTGCTGACATCCTGCTGATGGATACGGCGGGGCGCCTGCAGAACCGCACCGAACTCATGGCCGAGCTTGAGAAAGTCGTGCGCGTGATGAAAAAAGTCGATGCCAGCGCGCCCCATGCGGTGCTGCTGGTGCTCGATGCCACCGTCGGCCAGAATGCCCTCTCGCAGGTCGAGATCTTCGGCCGTGTGGCCGGTGTCACCGGCCTCGTCATGACCAAGCTGGACGGCACGGCGCGTGGCGGCATTCTGGTCGCCATCGCCGAAAAATTCAGACTTCCCGTGCATTTCATCGGTGTTGGCGAGGGCGCTGACGATCTCGAGCCCTTCACG
>CAIWVR010000360.1 GCA_903916165.1 uncultured Hyphomicrobiales bacterium
GCGCCAGCCCCCGTGGCGGCAGCGAGGATTTTCGGGATCTTCTTGAACTCCGTCGTGGTGACCTGGAACGAAACCTCACCGCGAATGCCCGATGGCGTGTTGCGCTCGACCTTGCGGCCGCCCTCCTCCTCCGTGACATTGCTGGAGATGATGGAGAGCAGCGGCCCGTTGATCCGCAGGCTGGACCCGTCCACCCCGATCTGGCTCAGCGCATCGACCAGCTGCCGTGTCTTTTCTGCGAGATCGCGCGCCGCATCCTCCGCACCCGCCGCCTCGTTGCGCAGGGTGAAGGGCACGATGGCGCGGTCGAACGCCACCTCGGCACGCGCGCTGCCGGTCACCTCGACGTAGGGCGTCTGGACGCCTTGCGCAGCGGCCGGGCTGGCGAAAGCCAAAAGGAAACATAACAGCGAAAAGGCCCGAGATGCTTTGAGCATGGCTTTCATCCTGATGGCGGGTCAACCTTGGCCTGCAATCAGGCGCTTGTGTGACGGAGCTTTACACAGTTGGCAGGATGGCAAAGCCATCGTCGCGCACCAGCCCGAGATCCTCCTCGCGTGCCGGGCGCACGTCCACGCGCTCCACCCGCGACCCATAGGGTCCGCGCCCGCAGGCCTCGGCCAGGGCCGAGACGGCATCCGCATCGCCGGAAAACACAGCCTCGACGCTGCCGTCGTGCCGGTTGCGCACATAGCCCGACAGGCCGCGCGCGCGGGCCTCGCGCGCCGTCCAGTGCCGAAACCCCACGCCCTGCACCAGCCCTGCCACGCGCAGATGGATGACCAGCATGTCGGTCATTCGCGTCCCCTGTCGAGCGGCGAGGCAAATCGCGGGCGCACCTTGGGACGCTCGGACAGTGCGCCCGGCCGCTGCTGCGTCCCGTCCGGGGCGCGCCAGTGCGGGGTGTCGCCCGCCCGCGCGCCCGGCGGCAAGAAGGCCGCAAGATCACGCAGGTAGCTGTCGGGGAAACCCCAGGCCCGCGCCGCCGCCAGGACGCTTTCCATATAGCCCGGCAGCGGGGCCGCCGGCGTCACGCAACCACCGACATAGACCAGCGCCCGGGCGCAGGCCCCCTGCCCGCGCAGCACCGGCTGCATCAGCTTGCGATAGAGGCCGGAGCGCACATCCTCATAGGCGTCCAGCGCGCCCATGTCCGACAGCGCGAGATCCCACAAAACGCCATATACCTCGCCGCGGGCCTCGCGCCTCACCGAGGCGTAACCGCCCTCCATGATGAAGAAAACATGCCGCACCAGCCGCGCCGGGCCGAGCGCCCTCGAGCGCGGGCAGCGCAGGGCCATGGCCGCGACGTCCATGTTGGAACCGTAAGCGAAATAGAGAGGCATTTTCGCCTTGTAGCGCGATGCGGGCGCATCTTCCAGACGCCTGCGCCTCCTGTTAAGCTCAAGGACATTGCGCCTGTTCGATTCCTTTGTTTTTTGCGGTTCCGCATCCATGAAATCTGCCAACGCCACCGACGCCCTCCTCAAAAAGGCGCGCGACGCCGCCGATCTGTCGAAATTCGACGACGCCATCAAGAACCTCAATGTCGCCGCGCGGCTCGAACCTGCGCGTCCCGATGTCTGGAAATTCCTTGGCTCGCTGCACTTCCGGCAGGGTGCCTATGACAAGGCGAGCGAGGCGTTCCGCAATGTCCTGCGCGCCAGCCCGAATGACAATGCCATGTTTCACGATCTCGGCGTCGTGCTGAAATTCGAGGGCCGTGGAGCCGAGGCCGAGGCGATGCTGCGGGAATCCCTGCGCCGCACCCCCACCGCCATGGGCTCCGCCATCAGCCTCGCCGATCTCCTGCGCCAGGCCGGTCGGACCGCGGATGCCGAACAGGTCTATCGCGACGCGCTTGCCCGCAACCCCGCCGATTTCGGCCCGCTGCGGGACTATGTGAACCTGTTGATCGACACCGGCCGCTCTGCGGAAGGCGCGACGCTCGTCCATCAATTCATGGAGCGCAACGGCCAGAGCATCGAGGCGCTGGACGCGCTGTCTGTCTGCCTGCAAGTGCTGGACCGCCTCGACGAGGCGCTGCATATCACCAGCGCGACCATCGAGCACAGCCCGCCGCAGACCCTCGACATCCGGCTCGCCTCCTATGCCTCGATTGCGGGGCGCACGGCCCGGCTGGACCATCGCGAGCGCGCGCGCAGCCTCATTGTCACGAACATCGACCGCAGCCTGCCTGCCGACAACCGCCCACGCTGGTTGAACAACGACATGAATGCGCTGCGCCGCCTGTCGTTTCTGTCTCCCTATTACGCCATCGAGGATCGCGACCTGATGCGCATCTTCGGCGCCATCGGCGATATGACGGCGGCGCGCACGCCCCGCCTGCTCGCCAGCCGGCACGAGCCCGGCAAAACGCTGCGTGTCGGCTTCGTGTCGCATAATTTCAGCGAGCATCCGATCGGCCACCTGCTCTCGCCCTTCTTCGAGGCGCATGGCGAAACCGGCGCTGACCTCTACCTCTATGCGCTGCATCTCAACGCGCAGGACCCCAGCGATTACGCGGGCCGCATCCGCGCGACGACGCCCCATTACCGCGACTGCCGGCGCATGAGCTCCGCGCAGCTCGCGCAGACGGTGCGCGACGACAAAATCACCGTGCTGATCGATCTCGACGGCTATCTCGGCGGCGGCATGCCGGAGGCCTTCGCCATGCGCCCCGCGCCGGTGCAGATCCACTGGCTGCAGCATCTGGCCGGCATGCCCGCGCCCTTCATCGACTACACGATCGTCGACCGCGTGCTCGTGCGCGACAGCGAACGCAACAATGGCAATGGCCCCCTCATCCGCCTGGCCGACTCCTTCCAGTGCGGCGACCGCGTCACCCTGCCCGACACACAACCGGCGCGCGCCGATCACGGCCTGCCCGAAAAGGGACTCGTATTCTGCGCTTTCGGCAATTGGCTGAAGATCGACGGCTCGGTCTTTGCCTGCTGGCTCGACATTCTCAGCCAGACGCCCGACAGCGTGCTGTGGCTGTCGGACGGACCCAGCGCGGCCTCGCGCGACATCCTGCGCGGGCGTCTGTCGGAGCGCGATCTCGCGCCCGAGCGGCTGATCTTCGCGCCGCGCCTCGCCAGCAAGATGGACCATCTCAACCGTCACACATGCGCCGACCTGTTTCTCGACACGTTCACCTTCAGCGCCGCGACGACGACCACCGACGCCCTGTGGGCGGGCCTGCCGGTGCTCACCTGCCCCGGCCCCACCGCGCAATCGCGGCTCAGCGAAAGCCTGCTGCGCGCGGTCGGCCTCACGCAGACCATCGTTTCAAGCAAGACGGACTATGTGAACACCGCCATCCGCTGGGCGAAGGAGCCGCAGACGCTGGTGCGCCTGCGCAAGCAATTGAAATCTTTATTGCCCGACAGCAGGCTTTACGACGCCCACCGCATGGCCCAGCAATTTGCGATCATCTACCAGACCGTCAGCGAACGGCTCGCAAAGGGACAACCGCCGGAGCATTTCGACGTGGAGCTTTAGAGCCCTCACGCAAATTCCATGATCACCGCGTCGACGGCGAGGCTGTCGCCTTCCCTCGCGTTGATCTTCTTCACGGTGACGTCGCGTTCGGCGCGGAGCACGTTTTCCATTTTCATGGCTTCCACCATGCAGAGCGCCTCGCCCGCCTTCACCTCCTGGCCTTCCTGAACCAGCAGGCTCTTCACAAGTCCCGGCATCGGGCAGAGCAGCGTCTTCGACGTGTCGGCGATCTTCTTGTCCGGCATGAGCGCGAACAGCTCGGCCTCGCGGCGCGTGAACACACGCGCTTCCACGCTGACGCCGCGATGCGACAGCAGGAAGCCGTTGAGAATCGGGCGGATCTGCACAGCCGTCCGGTCGCCATCGACCGTGCCGCGCCAGACGGGCTCGCCCGGACGCCAGTCGGACTCGAGCCGATGGGCATGCGCCTCGGCGTCCTCGAAGCGCACGAGCAGCGCGCCGTCGCCCGGTTCCAGCACGATGTCGTGGCGGATTTTGGCGAGCAGCACCGAGCGGTTGCGGTCGAACGTCACCGCGCGCTGCGTCGGCAGCTGGCCGGAGATGAGGCGCTTGCGCTCGTTGTAGACATGATCGACATGCGCGGCGACGGACGCCAGCACATGCGCGACCTCGCCTTCCGCAACCAGCGGCGCAAAGCCATCGGGATATTCTTCCGCGATAAAGCCGGTCGACAGACGCGCCTCCTTCCAGCGCGGATGCTGCATCAGCGACGACAGGAACGGAATGTTGTGGCGGATGCCGTCGATGACAAATTCATCCAGCGCGCGCGCCTGTGCCGCAATTGCCGTGGAGCGGTCGCCCGCATGGGTGACGAGCTTGGCGATCATCGGATCGTAATAGATCGAGATTTCACCGCCCTCGAACACGCCGGTGTCGTTGCGCACCGTGACGCCGTCCGCACTGCCCTCCATGGGCGGGCGATAGGTGACGAGACGCCCGGTGGACGGCAGGAAGTTGCGCGTGGGATCTTCCGCATAAATGCGGCTTTCCACCGCCCAGCCATGCAGCTTCACGTCCGATTGCTTGATGGCGAGCGGCTCGCCGGCGGCGACGCGGATCATCTGCTCGACGAGATCGATCCCGGTAATTAGCTCCGTCACCGGATGCTCGACCTGCAGGCGCGTGTTCATCTCCAGAAAGAAGAAGCTCTTGTCCTGGCCTGCGACGAATTCCACCGTGCCGGCGCTGTCGTAATCCACCGCTTTTGCGAGCGCCACGGCCTGCTCGCCCATCTTGCGGCGGGTTTCCTCATCGAGCAGCGGCGACGGCGCTTCCTCGATGACCTTTTGATTGCGGCGCTGGATCGAACATTCACGCTCGCCCAGATAAATCACATGGCCATGCTTGTCGCCGAGCACCTGAATTTCGATATGGCGCGGATTGACGATGAATTTTTCCACGAACACGCGGTCATCGCCGAAAGATGACGCGGCCTCAGATTTCGCGCGCGCAAAACCTTCCGCCACGTCCTCGCGCGAAGAGGCGATGCGCATGCCCTTGCCGCCGCCGCCGGCCGACGCCTTGATCATCACCGGATAGCCGATCTCGTCGGCGATCTGCACGGCATGGTCGGGGCTTTCGATCACGCCGAGATAGCCCGGCACGGTCGTCACCAGTGCGGCATTGGCGAATTTCTTGGATTCGATCTTGTCCCCCATGGCGGCAATGGCGCGCGGATTGGGGCCGATGAAGACGATGCCATTGTCTCTCAGCGCATGGGCGAAGGCCTCGCGCTCGGAGAGAAAGCCGTAGCCCGGATGCACGGCTTCCGCGCCGGTCTGCTTGCA
>CAIWVR010000361.1 GCA_903916165.1 uncultured Hyphomicrobiales bacterium
CTTTCATCGAGATCGCGGACGCCAAGCGTTACGCCTCGCAATCCTGTCACCTGCGGTTCGGCCATGGTCCCCTCCCTTAATCTCAGGGGACTTTCTCATGATGTGGGATCAGCACCTTGATCTGGAACAAGACCGACATGCACGGCGAGCCAGACGCTCGGCTCCCCTGGCGCGGTCCACTCCACCCGATGGCGACACTGCGCGGGCAGGAAGATCCAGTCGCCCGGCGACAACACACGGGGCTCGCTGTCGCCTTCGATCAGCAGGCCGGCGGCGCCTTTCAGCAGCACGACCCATTCGTCGCTCGCCTGATCGAGCCACTCGCCTTGCGGTGTCGCCTGCCCGGTCGAGATGATGCGCTCAATGCGCAGGCCAGCGGAGCGATGGAGATCCTCCAGCCGCTCATCGGGAAGCGCTTGCGCGGGCAGGCCCGCAAACAGGGATCCAGAACGTGTCATCGCGCCTCGCCATCGCCCTTGCCAGACGCCCGCGATCAGCTAGCCTCCTGTCCAGAGCCGAAAACGGCCGACAACACGGGAGGGGCCGATGGGCACCGCATTGAAATGGGCATGCCGCATGGTCCTGTGCGGCGCAAGTCTTGCCGCAGCGCTGGCCAGTCGACCCGCGGCGGCCCAGGACGAGGGCCGGGCCTATTATGCCGGCAAGACCGTGCGCATGATCGTCGGCTCCGCCCCCGGCGGTGGTTATGACGTCTTCTCGCGCATGATCGCGCCCTATTTTTCGAAGGTCATCGGCACGACGGTGGTCGTGGAGAACCGGCCCGGTGCCGGGGGCCTGAGTTCGCTGAACTTCCTCTACACGGCGCCGCCCGACGGCCTGATGCTGTCCCTGGCCAATGGCTCAGGCGCCGCTTTCGCGCAGATCACCAGCCAGTCCGGCGTCCGCTATGATCTCACCAAATTCCATTATCTGGCGACGGTGGGCGCTCCGCCATCGGTCTGGCTGGTCGACCCGAATGCCCCGACGAAAACCATTGCGCAGGCCCTGACCCGCCCCGGTAAATGGCGCTGGGCGGCGTCCGGCGTCAGTTCCGGGCTCTCTGTCGGCGCGGCCTTCACCTGCGTCGCGCTGCGCATGGATTGCCAGGTCGTGGCTGGCTATGCCGGCTCCAATCAGGCAGCGCTGGCGCTCACGCGTGGCGAGATGGACGCCATGTTCCAGGCCGAATCATCTGCAGGAAATTATGTGAAGGCCGGCGAGGGCGTGGCGCTTGCCACCATGTCGCGCACGCGCTCACGGCTGTTCCCCGATCATCCGACCATCTTCGAGGCGACGTCGCTCACGCCTGACCAGGCCTGGTATTTTGATTTTTACGACACGATCAGCAATCTCGGTCGCGTCATGCTTGTCCCGCCCTCAACACCGCCGGCGCGGCTGGCCTATCTGCAGGCGGCGATGAAGGAGACATTGCACAATCCGCAGCTGATCGCCGATGGCGAACGGGCAGAACGCTTTGTCGACTACCTCGATCCGGAGGGCACGCTCGCCAATGCGCGCAAGGTGATCAGCGAGCCGACGCCCGAACAGAAGCGGCGCGTGCTGGAGATCATCGCCGGCATTTCAGGCGAGGAGGTGAAATGAAAATCTGCCGCTTCAACGACAACCGGCTGGGGCTGGTCGAGGGCGAGACCGTGCTTGACGTGACGCAGGCGCTCGACGCGATTCCGGCACTGCGCTGGCCTGCGCCAATGGGGGACCTCCTGATCCTGCATTGGGACGCCGTCTGCGCGCGCATCGCGCAGGTCCGCGCGGGGGCGGTCCGCCTGCCACTTGCTCAGGTCGCCCTGCTCAGCCCCGTCGCCAATCCCTCAAAAATCATCGGCATTGCGCGCAACCGGCGTGGACTCTCGGAGGAAAAGATCGACATCGGCACAAGCGCCGGCGCGCGGCAGGATGGCGACGGCCTCCAGATGTTCATCAAGGCGTCGAGCGCGCTGGTCGGCCCCTCCGAGGGCGTCACCTTGCGCTTTGCGGAGCGTCGCACGGATCCCGAGGCGGAACTCACGCTTGTCATTGGCAGGACCGGTTCCGACATTCCTGAAGCGAGCGCGATGGAGCACATTTTGGGCTATTGCATCGGGCTCGACATGACTTTGCGCGGCAAGGAGAGCCAGTGTTCACGCAAGTCGATTGATTCTTACGCCGTGCTCGGACCCTGGATCGTGACGCGCGACGAGATCGGCGATCCTGATGCGCTCGACACGGGGCTGGCCATCAACGACCGGCAGATCCAGCGCGCGAATACGCGGGATCTGGCGTTCAACATCCGCGAGATCGTGGCGCATGTGTCGCGCTTCTACACGCTACATCCCGGCGATGTCATCATGGTGGGGACGCCTGTGGGCTTCGAGCAGGTGCATCCGGGCGACCTGATGACCGCGACCTTCGAGGGGATCGGCGCGATGGAAGTTGCCGTGTACGGATGAGGGCCCGGTCGACCGCCTCGACGATGTCTGCGGTGGTGAAGAGAATCGTCTGCAAATCCCTGCGCCAGACCGACGACCGGGCGGCAGGTGAGATTTCAGCTCAGGCAGGCTAGGCGATGCGATCAAACGCGGCCAGCAGGTCGTCCAGACGTATCGTCACATGCGTCTGATGGTACGAAAGGCGTGCGAGACTGCTACTTAATGCGCAGCATTTGTAAACGCCATCCACCACCCAGGGAGCGGCCTTTCCGTCTGACCAATGCGTCGCATGCGCTTTCCAGAGGCCGTCAAACAGCCAGTAATTGTAATAGCCGTCGTTGATGGCAAGCCCATTGTCGGAGATCCAGGACCGCACCTCCTGATGGACGCGAAGACCGAGGCGGCGCAAGTCGCCGTCATGGAGTCTGCTTGCGACCAGTTCCGGGAAGATGTCGGACAGTTTGATATCCATCTGCAGGGCATAAAGCAGCCGCCGCTGCGTATATCTGCTCAACCTGTGCGCTGTCGTGTCGACCATTTTCGCGCGGTCGAGTTCGGCATAATAGATCTGCTGCACCCGCTGGTAAGACAAGCCCAGATCAGCCGATAAGGACCTGAACGTACACCCATTGTGTCGACGCTGAACGATCAGTTGTGCCTTGTCCTGGTGCAGAGATTTCAAAGACTGGGTCTTGTCGTCGGTCGTCGGTCGAGTTTGCATGAAATCGCCAGAGATGTGTTCACCTGCCAAGCGGTGTCAGTTGCGATATTTTCGAGCGGCTCTCAAGCGCGCGGGGATAAAAGACGGTCTGGCAGGGATGAAAGTTTGTGATAATTAGTTTTTTGTCCCGGCTATCATTCACGAACCGCTCTGAAGCTATTCGTACAAACCAGCGGGGTATTTTTTGGCATCGTCAGGCTGGCATGAGCTCCTCCAATCCCATCCACCGCGCAATCCGGACGCTCGCCTCGACGTCTTTCTGGAAGTTTCATGCCATGGTCTGGCTCGCAATTCTTTGCTTTGCCATTCCGACGCGCATTTTCAGAACGGATGACCTTTCGTGGGGTCTCTGGTCCGCCATATTGAGCCAGACATTCGGATTTTTTCTGACCTTCGCAGCGCGGTTCTTGTTTTTACACCTGCTGCAACGCCACATGTTGATCGTCTACATTCTGCTGGCCAGCGCGCTGGGGCATATCGGCGGCTTCATGGACGTCCTGATCACCAATGCTGCCATGACCTATTTTCCCGGACATGATGCGATCGATCCGTTTGGGATTTATTTTCTGACGCGGTCCCGACTGTATCTCTTCTGGAGCGCAATCTATGGCGCCTATGTCTACCGGGATTTCGCCATTCGCAGTGAGAGGGACATTGCCGAGAAAAAGGCAAACATTCACCAGCTTGAAACATTGGTCCGGGCAGCTGAAACTCGAATGTTGCGGGCACAGGTTTCGCCGCACTTTCTTTTCAATGCCCTGACTGTTGCGATCGCCGATCTGAAGCGCCGACCTGACGTTGTCAGTGAAATGCTGAGCGCCATGGCGGCCTATTTCCGCTACGCCCAGATCAACCGCGAACGTTCAGATGTCCCTTTGGGCGAGGAGTTTGACGCCATCCTCCAATATCTGATTGTGCAGAAGGCGTGCATGCGCGAGCAGCTGATCCTGAGCACCTGCATTTGTGAAGCTGCCCGCCGGACCATGGTGCCAGGGCTCCTTTTGCAGCCGCTGGTCGAGAATGCCTTGCTGCATGGCAAGCGCACCGACGAGTCTCCGCTGCACATCACCATCAATATCCGGCAAATCGGAGGGCACCTGCGTATCTCGGTTGCAAATTCCGGCGATTGGTTCGAGCGCAACGCCCCGCGTGGCGCGGACGACCCCGGCGGCAGCGGCCTGCCCAATCTCCGCAGCCGGCTTTCGCTCGCCTATGGCGAGGCGGCGAGCCTGACGATTGTCGCCAACGCCGATCTCGTCGAAGTGACCATTCTCCTGCCTGCGCGCGACCCGGTTCCTGCTGCGGGTGCCTCGTGAGGCCGATCCGACGCGCGATCATCGTGGACGACCTGCCGCCAGCACGCGATCATTTGCGCGATCTGCTGGAGCCCTATCCAAATATCAACATTGTCGGCGAAGCTGGCGATCTGGGCAGCGCGAGCCGGCTGGTTGGTGCAACATGTCCCGATCTTGTGTTCCTCGACATTCAGTTGGGACGCGAGAACGGGTTTGATCTCCTGCCGCTCCTGACGGCAGCAGATGTCATTTTCGTCACCGCTTATGACAATCATGCCGTGCGCGCATTCGAGACGAATGCCCTCGATTATCTTTTGAAGCCGGTGGGTGCCAACCGTCTGGCCCTCTCGCTGGGCAGGCTGGGCACCGGCTCGATCTCCGCGCGGGTCCCGACCTTTGAGGCCGCAGACATGGTCGCCCTGCAGGGCGATCAAGGAACGCGCATGGTGGCGCTCTCCTCGATCACCCTGATCGTTGCTGACAGAAACTACACCAGCGTCCATATCGCCGATGGATCCTTCGTCCTGACGCGACGGACGATGTCGGCCTGGGAACAGGCGCTGCCATCGGGTCTTTTCGTGCGCATCGACCGGTCGGTTCTCGTCCGGCTGACGGCGGTTCTGGACGTGACGGCGTCTCCAGCGGGCAATGCGCGCCTGAAAATCATCGGCAACGACGCGCCAATCACCATCACGCGCCGTGGCGGCACCCGTCTGATCGAGATCCTGAAATCAGCAAAGACCAGATAGAAAACGCTGAGCGTAGCAGCGGGCGGCCAGCCCTTTGCGCAGGCCCGGACAAGGCAAGATAACAGGGCCAGAGCGCCCGTCCCGGCACGGCAGCTGGCCGCATCAGATCAGCGCCGATGCAGATCTTGTCGTGGACAGGGCAGGATGCCCAGACCCGGGAGAGCGCCGCCGCACGGGCTAGGCCGCAGCCTCGAACACCATGTCGCAATATGTTCCGCCGCCGTCATGGACGGCAAGCCGCCTTGAGCTCAGGAAGCGGAAGCCTGCCTCATTCAAGAAGGTCGTGATCTGACTGGTTGTGGCCGCGCCGTCATAGGCTGCGAAGTCGGCCGCCTCGACCTGGATGAAGCGAAAGGCGGACAGGATGTCGCGCGCGCCTTGCAAGATCAGCAGTTCGGAGCCTTGCGTGTCGATGAGAAGCGCGTCGTAACGCCCGACCTCGATCCCGCTCTCGTGCAGCAGGCCCGGCAAGGTTTTCGACGTCAGCGGCAGATCATGCGTATAGCGCACATCGGGCCAGATGTCGGTGTGAAGCTTGAAATCGAAAATCGACGAAGACGCGCCGCCATTGTTCGCGACATGCAAGACCACCTGCGTGCCTGGCTGATCGAGCAGCAAGGCCTCAAGGACGCGTTGCTTTCGGAAACCCGCAACATTTCTCCGCAGCCGCTTGCAGATGGTGGGAATGGGTTCGATCCAAAGGACGTCGAGCCCCAGCGAGTCGTAGAGATAACGCTCCTGGCCTTTATTGGCACCGACATGAATGACGCCACGCGAGTGTTTCAGAAAGCTGGACACATCGTCGATGTCGATCTTGGGGCGAGCCCGGAAAGGTGCCTTCAGCCGGAAAAAGGCTGAGCTCAGAAAGTCGGTGATCATAAAAGCTCCTCCCGCTCTTGCGGCACGGTGACACCGCACGAGGGCTGATGTGCTTGAGTCGTCTGCTGGAGTCTAACGCCAGTTTCCACATCGGACCAAGCCAAAACCAAAAAGCCCCGGCTGTCTTCACGACAACCGAGGCTTCCGAAATGGTGGGCCCGACAGGGATCGAACCTGTGACCCCTACGGTGTCAATAGTGGCCAACGCTCAACCTGAATGTCAAAGCATTGGTAATACTCAGTAATTGCCTTGGAGAAACTGCGCCACGCTGTGCGAGCGTAGGGGCGGGATTGCGAAACGGAAGCGGAACACCGTTGTTTCTGCTGGTGTTTTGGCTGTGGGCTTTGCGAAA
>CAIWVR010000362.1 GCA_903916165.1 uncultured Hyphomicrobiales bacterium
ACAATCGATTTTCCGGGGACCACATCATAGACGAGATGCGAGTAGACCGGTGCCGGCACATTGCGTTTCCCGGCCTTGATGTCGGACAGGAACCGCAGCAGCGACGTGCCGTCGTAGCTTTCGGGAAAGCCTTTTTTGTCCATCAGCTTTTCGCGCTGAAGATAGGCGTTGGGGTGCAGAAATCCGTCGGTCGTGATCAATTCGACCTTGGGTGTGTTCGGCCAGCGCGAGAGCAGGGCTTTCAGCACGCGGGCCGTCGTCGACTTTCCGACCGCGACCGATCCTGCAATGCCGATAATATAGGGCATCTTGCCATCTTCGGCGCCCAGGAAGCGCTGCGTCGCCTTGAACAATCCTTGCGTGGCGGCGACATAAAGCGCGAGCAGACGTGACAGCGGCAGATAGATCGCAATCACCTCCTCGACCGAGATCGGGTCGTTGATGGACTGCAGCTTTTCCAGATCTTCGATGGTCAGCGTCAGAGGCGTATCGGCGCGCAGCGCGGCCCATTCCGACCGGGTGAAATGCCGGTAGGGGGACAGCGCCCCCGGGGGGCGCGACGGAAAGCTCGGTGTCTGGCTCATGTCCATGTCCCGCCGTTCAAAGGGGATCAGCCCCGTGCGGCTTTTTCCTCATGTCCGGACATGCCGGTGCGGCGTTGAAGTTCGCCGAGCACCTTCTCTAGCGGAACCTTTGACGCCTGCAGAGCTACCAATAAGTGATAGACGACGTCAGCCGCCTCGGAGGTGATTGCGGCGCTGTCTGCCTGTGTCGTGGCGATGACGAATTCGACCGCTTCCTCGCCAAATTTCTTGGCACAATGGACCTGCCCCCTGTCGAGGAGGGATTTCGTGTAGGACGAATCCGCAGAGGCGGCGGCACGGCTTTTGATGATCTCGTCAAGATCGTCGAGCGAGAACGGCCGTTGTGTCGGTTGACCCATGTTGCTCCCTTTCCCGGTCAGTCCATCCGGACGTGGAGGCCCGCCCGCTGCATATGTTCTTTTGCGGCGCGGATCGTGAATTCTCCGAAATGGAAGATGGACGCCGCCAGCACCGCCGTCGCATGTCCGTCGCGGATGCCTTCGACGAGGTGGTCGAGGCTGCCCACGCCGCCGGATGCGATCAGGGGGACGGGGATGGCATCGGCGATCGAGCGGGTGAGCTCGATGTCGAAACCGACGCGCGTCCCGTCGCGATCCATCGAGGTCAGCAGGATCTCGCCGGCGCCCAGCGCCGTGACCTCTTTTGCATAGTCGACAGCGTCGATCCCGGTTGGCCTGCGCCCGCCATGGGTGAAGATTTCCCACCGGCCGGGCGAGACTTTCTTGGCATCAATGGCGACCACGACGCATTGGCTGCCAAATTTTTCAGCCGCTTCGCGCACGAAGTCACGGTTGTGCACGGCTGCGGTCATGATCGAGACCTTGTCCGCCCCGGCCAGGAGCAGATTGCGAATATCGTCCGTCGTGCGCACACCGCCGCCCACTGTCAACGGCATGAAGCAGGCCTCCGCCGTGCGTCGAACGACGTCGAGAATGGTGCCCCGGTTCTCGTGGCTGGCCGTGATGTCGAGGAAGCACAATTCGTCCGCGCCTGCGGAATCATAGGCGATCGCACTCTCGACCGGGTCTCCGGCATCCTTGAGGTCGATGAAGTTGACGCCTTTGACAACGCGTCCGTCCTTCACGTCGAGACAGGGAATGACGCGACACTTAAGCAAGCGACGCCTCCCGCGCAGCGCGGATCAGCGCCAGCGCAGAAGTCGGATCGAGGCGTCCGTCGTAAAGCGCACGTCCGGTGATGGCTCCGGCGAGCTTCCGGCAATCGGGCTGCAACAGTCGCTCGACATCGTCGAGCGAGGCCAGGCCGCCGGACGCGATGACGGGAATGGCGATCGCATCGGCCAAAGCCAGGGTCGCCTCTATATTGAGGCCCTTCAGCACGCCGTCGCGGGAAATATCGGTGTAGATGAGGGCCGCGACGCCGGCATCCTCGAACCGTCGACCGAGCTCCGGGGCCGTGATCTGGGAGACTTTGGCCCAGCCATCCACGGCAACGAGCCCGTCGCGTGCGTCGATGCCGACCGCAATCTTGCCCGGGTGCAGCCGGGCTGCCTCTCGCACCAGATCGGGGTCGCGCACGGCGGCGGTTCCGATGATGACACGGCTGACGCCCTTGGCGAGCCAGCCCTCGATGGTCCGCATGTCGCGAATCCCGCCGCCGAGCTGTACCGGCATGGTGATGGCCTTCAGGATGCCTTCGACGGCCCTGGCGTTGCGCGGCTCGCCGGCAAAGGCGCCATCGAGGTCGACGACATGCAGATATTCGAAGCCCTGGTCCTCGAACTGCCGGGCCTGCGCGGACGGGTCCGTGTTGAAGACGGTCGCCTGGTCCATGTCACCGTGGATCAGCCGGACGCATTCGCCTTGCTTGAGGTCGATGGCGGGATACAGGATCAAGGTGTCCACCTCAAGAAATTGGCGATGAATGCAAGCCCGAGTTTCTGGCTCTTTTCCGGATGAAACTGGGTGCCGGCGATATTGTCGCGCGCGACCATGGCGGTCAGTTGTGCGCCGTAATCGGTCGTTGCGACCACATGCGACGGGTCCGCAGCCTGAAGGTGATAGGAATGGACGAAATAGGCATGCAAGCCGTCTTCGCCAGTGGGGATGCCTTGCAGCAGGGCATGATCCTGTCGCGGTGACAGCGTGTTCCAACCCATGTGCGGCACTTTCAGGCCGACCGCGCGCGGCTCGATTGCCACGACTTCGCCCGCGATCCAGTCGAGGCCGGAAGCTGCTCCATGTTCCAGCCCGCGCGACGCCAGCAGCTGCATGCCGACGCAGATCCCGAGAAAGGGTCGCCCGCGCTGGATCACATTTTCCTCGAGCGCCTCGACCATGCCGGGCACGCTGTCCAGCCCCTGCCGGCAATCTGCAAAGGCACCGACGCCTGGCAGGACGACGCGTTCGGCGCGACGCACCACGTCAGCATCCGAGCTGATCTCGACGCGCAGGCCTGCGTCTGCAGCGGCCCTTTCGAAAGCCTTGAAGGCGGAGTGCAGGTTTCCCGACCCGTAGTCGACGATCACGACAGTCATCGCTCAGGTCCCTGCCGACGGAAACAGTCCCACCATCCGGGTCTGGCGCGGGCGGCCCACGGCAGCCGATGGTTCAGGCGGAAGGGGGTGACTTATGGCGGCCCGACGCGTGAAGAAGGCGCGTTCGGCATCCAGCTGACACCGGCCGTGAACGAGTGACACCATCTGGTAGCCTCGCCGATCGAGGGACGCGCGATGCAAGGGGGCGGCCTCGAAGGCAAGGGCACCATGCATCAGCATGACGAGGCCGGCGACGGCAAATGGGGCCGGTGACGCCAGAATGGCCCAGGCGAAAAGGCCAGCCTCCAGCACCAGCCAGGCGACCAGCGCCAGCCAGAGCCGGGCCCAGAGCAGCCAGAGCGGCCCAAGGACCAGCGCTGCCATGGAAAATCCCTCGCGCACGAAAACCGACCGCTCCAGCGCGGCCGGATCGTCTGGCGAGCCTTTCAGATGCACCGTATAGTCGTTCATGTCCAGAACCTCAGCCAGCGAGGCTGCCCTTGGTGGAGGGAACCCGGTCCTTTTGCCGCGGATCGATCGCGATGGCGGCTCCCAAAGCTCGTGCCAGGCCCTTGAAGCAGGATTCCGCAATGTGATGGTCGTTGATTCCATAGAGGGTCTCAACATGCAGGGTGACGCCTGCATTCATTGCAAAAGCCTGAAAGAATTCGCGAACGAGGTCCGTGTCGAATTCGCCGATCTTGCTGTGGTGGAATTCGGTACGGAAGACGAGGAAGGGCCGGCCCGAAATGTCGATGGCGACACGGGTCAGGGTTTCGTCCATCGGCAGCAGCACGTCGGCATAGCGCGTGATGCCGCGCATGTCTCCGAGCGCCTGGCGAAAGGCCTGGCCGATCACGATCCCCGTGTCTTCGACGGTGTGGTGCTGGTCAATATGCAGATCGCCCTTCGCCCGCACCTCCAGATCGATCAGGCTGTGGCGCGCGATCTGATCCAGCATGTGGTCGAAAAAGCCGACGCCTGTGCTGATCGTGGCCTGCCCGGTCCCGTCGAGGGCGAGGGTCGCCGAAATCTCGGTCTCGCGCGTCTGGCGCGAAAGTCTGGCGGTGCGCATGGTGGGGTTCCCGAATATGTCAGCGGCTTCTAGCAAGCCGGATGTCGTATGGCTACCTCGGACGGGAACAACCCGCCGCGTCATGTCCGCTCCAAGTCTCCCACAGGGGGATGGCATGAGACAACGACCCTGATGGCCCAGACCGCCATCAGGGGCAATGGCCGGGAGGGTGGACGATGAGGCAAGGGCGATGTGATCGCCGGCCTGCCATATGAAACTGGGTCTGGTTGACCTTTGATGGACGGCAAAATCATTGCTGACCGGATCACTTGCCAGACAGTCCGGCCATTTGCGATAAGGCTCGCTTGCTGATCGGAGCCGTATAGCAATGCAATCCTTCCCCGAGCTCGTGTTTTCTGGCGTCCAGCCGACGGGCAATCTCCATCTCGGCAATTATCTTGGGGCGATCACGAAGTTCGTGGCGCTGCAGGAGACGCATGAGTGCATCTATTGTGTTGTGGATCTGCATGCGATCACGGTCGCGCAGAAGCCTGCGGAACTGACGTCGAATATTCGCGAGGTCACGGCGGCTTTTATTGCGGCTGGCATTGATCCGCAAAAGCATGTGGTCTTCAATCAAAGCCAGGTGGCCGAACACGCCGAACTCGCCTGGATCTTCAATTGCGTCGCCCGCATGGGCTGGCTCAACCGCATGACGCAATTCAAGGAAAAGGCTGGCAAGGACCGCGAGAATGCATCCGTCGGCCTCTATGCCTATCCCACGCTGATGGCGGCGGACATTCTGCTCTATCGCGCCACCCATGTCCCGGTCGGCGAGGATCAGAAGCAGCACCTCGAACTGGCGCGCGACATTGCGCAGAAGTTCAACAATGATTTTCTCGCCGACAATCTTGAGTTCCCGGATGGAAAGACCTTCTTTCCCCTGCCGGAGCCCTTGATCCAGGGCCCCGCAACGCGCGTCATGAGCCTGCGCGACGGCTCAAAGAAAATGTCAAAGTCTGACCCCTCTGACAATTCACGCATCAATCTGGCCGATGACGGTGACACGATCGCCCAGAAAATCCGCAAGGCAAAAACCGATCCCGATGCCCTACCCTCCGCGATCGAGGGTCTCGCCGGGCGGCCGGAGGCTGACAATCTCGTGGGTATCTATGCCGCGCTGACGGGCAGCACCAAGGTCGACGTGCTCGGGCAATTCGGCGGCGGCAATTTTTCGACCTTCAAATCCGCCCTGGTTGACCTCACAGTCGACAAACTGGCACCGATCGGTGTCGAAATGCGCCGTTTGCAGGCCGATCACGCCTATATTGACGCCGTGCTGCGCGATGGTGCCAACCGGGCCCGTGAACGCGCGGCCCGGACCATGATGCAGGTGCGCGACATTGTCGGTTTCATCCGCTGAGATGAGCGGTTCATCGACCAGCGGTGAAACACGCCATTGATCTTCGTGGCGTCAAGCCCTTATCTGAAGGACGCGATCCGACGCCGGCCTTGAACCGGACGCCTTGGAGAAGATGATGTTCATCCAGACTGAAGCTACGCCGAACCCCTCGACCCTCAAATTTCTTCCCGGTCGCACCGTGCTGCCATCGGGCACGCTGGATATGCGCGACCCCGAGAGTGCGGCCAAGTCACCACTGGCGCGCGCGCTTTTCGCCGTTCCGGGCGTGTCCGCCGTCTTCTTCGGCTCCGATTTTGTGTCCGTCAGCAAGGGGGATGTCGAATGGCAGCATCTCAAGCCGGCGATCCTCGGCGCCATCATGGAGCATTATGTCTCCGGTGCGCCCCTCCTCGAGGTGGGCTCGATCTCCGGCCACGACGATGAGTCGGGCGAGTTCTTTGCGGCCGAGGACGCGGAAACTGTCGCGACCATCAAGGAATTGCTGGAGACTCGAATCCGCCCGGCCGTTGCGGGAGATGGAGGGGATATTGTGTTCCGGGGTTTCCGGGACGGCATCGTCTATCTCGCGATGAAGGGGGCCTGTTCGGGCTGTCCGTCCTCGACGGCGACCCTTAAAAGTGGCATCCAGAACCTTCTCAAGCACTTCCTGCCCGATGTGCAGGGTGTCGAACAGGTCTGATCCATGAGCGGCGGCGGTCCATGACGGTTCTTGCCATCGATACGGCCCATGCCGCTGTCGCAGTCTGCCTCATGGATGCACAGGGACATGTGCTGGCGCGCGACAGCCAGCAGATGGCCCGCGGACATGCCGAAGCCCTGCTGCCGGCCATCCAAAGATTGCTGGATGGCGCAGATGTGCCTTTCTCGCTGTTGAGCCGGGTCGCGGTTGTCGTCGGCCCGGGCTCGTTCACCGGCATTCGCATCGGCATCTCCGCCGCACGGGGCATCGGCCTAGCCTGCGGAATACCCGTAGTCGGCATTTCCTCCCTCTCTGCGCTGGCGGCACCGCTGATCGGCTCCGAAGGCACTGCCATGATCGCAGCCGCGATCGACGCCAAACATGGGCAGGTCTATGTTCAGGGGTTTTCGGCGCGTGGGCAGGTGATCCTGGCCCCACGCATCGCCAAGATCCGTGACGCGGTCCGTGCGCTCGGTGACGGATCGTTGCGACTGGTGGGTTCGGGTGCTGCCATCATGGCCGTCGAGGCCTGGTCGATGGGGATGGAAGCCGATGTCGCCAGCGATGCTGGCTCCCCGGACATTGCCTTCGTCGCGCGTCTGGGCCTGCTGGCTGATCCCGACCATGCACAGGCCCGGCCGATTTATCTCAAGGCACCAGACGCCCGGCCGCATTTTGGCGGCCTGATTGCACGGACGGGCTGAGCCGTGCGCTTCCCCTTTTTCGGCCGCCCGGACCCCGTGATTCGTCCCATGACGTCGGATCGAAGCCGTGCTGTGGCGATGATCCACAAAGATTTCTTCGCGCGATCCTGGGAAAGCCCGGAGATCGAGGACATGCTTCGGCAGCCAGGTTCCGTCGCCGATGTCGCCACAGACGGGCGCGGAAAAACCGTCTTCGGCTTTGCAATGTCACGGGTTTTTGCGCCGGAGGCGGAGCTTTTGACCATCGCGGTCGATCGTGGCTGGCAGGGCTCGGGTATCGGCAAGGCTTTGCTGTCAGCCCATCTGGCACGTTTATCCGCTTATGGTGCCGGTCACGTCTTTCTGGAGGTCGACGAGGGCAATGCTGCGGCCTTGCGGCTTTATAGCACCTTCGGCTTTCGTCAGGTCGGTCAGCGACCGGGCTATTATGCGAAGAAGGATGGCTCGCGCGCGACGGCCCTGGTTCTTCGTGTTGACCTTGGCTGAAGACTTTTGTTCTCAAAACCCGGCTGTGGCACTAGAAGCTGCTATAACTTCGCCTATCCTGTCGGGAGGGGCCGAAGCATGATCCCGAGGCGAGGTGGACCCGCTTGAACACGATGACAACCGACCAGACCGCCGCGGCGGCCGCGGATCGGTCCGAAACTGAGACCCGGCGACGCAAGCTGTTCGTCAAGTCTTACGGTTGCCAGATGAACGTCTATGACGCGACCCGCATGGCCGACGTTCTCGCGCCAGAGGGTTATGACGAGACGACCGAGATAGCCGAGGCCGATCTCGTCATCCTCAACACCTGTCACATTCGGGAGCGTGCCTCCGAAAAGGTGTTCTCCGAACTGGGCAAGATCCGAGAGATCAAGATCGACCGCGCCGCGGCTGGTCGCGAGACCATGATTGCGGTCGCCGGTTGCGTGGCGCAGGCCGAAGGCAAGGAGATCTTGCGCCGCCAGAAGGCCGTCGATCTGGTCATTGGGCCGCAGAGCTATCATCGCCTGCCTGAAATGTTGCGGCTGGCGAAATCCGGCCCGGTCG
>CAIWVR010000363.1 GCA_903916165.1 uncultured Hyphomicrobiales bacterium
CCACCGGATCAACCTATACGGGCGTTGCCTCGAATGGCCTCCTGGTCTGGGGTGCCGCGCTTCAAACCTCTAACGCTGACACGATGGTCGGCGGCGCGGGCGACGACACCTATTTTGTCAACCTCGCGACCGATGTCATCACTGAAAACGCCAATGAAGGCACAGATACGATCCGCACCTCGCTGACCAGTGTCTCTCTTGCCAATTACGCCAATGTCGAAAATCTGACCTACACCGGCACCGGAAATTTCACCGGCGTGGGCAATGCGTTGAACAATGTGATCACCGGCAACACTGGCAGTGACACGCTGCTCGGCGGTCTCGGCACTGACACGCTGTCGGGCGGCGCCGGCAACGACCGGCTCGACGGCGGCGACGGTGCCGGCGACATCGCCGATTATTCCTATGCGACGAGCGGCGTGACCGTCACGCTCGACGTGTCAGGCAGCGCCCAGGTCACCGTCAGCGCGACCGACGTCGACACGCTGTTCAATGTCGAGGGCGTGATCGGTGGCTCGGGGAATGATGCCCTGTCGGGCAATGCAAGCGCGAACTTCCTGTCGGGCGGGCTTGGCGACGACACATTGTTCGGTGGCGGCGCGGGCGCGGACACATTGTTCGGCGGCGCTGGCAACGACCTGTTCCAGTTCAACCGGACCGATTTCAGCGGCCTGCAGATCGACGGCGGCGCGGGCACGGACACGCTCCAGTTCCTGTCTTCGGGAACGTTCACCGGCGCCAGCCTCTCGGCGGCGATCACCGGGGTGGAGGTTCTCGACTTCACCAAATCCGGGGTCGCCGTGACCGCCAACCTGACCGACGACGACCTCAAGGCGCTCGGCCTGTCGGCGCTTAACCGCGACCTGACCATCCGCACCGATGGCAATGACGTCATCACCATCGGCGGGTCGGCGGTGACGCCGGGAGACTATTTCGTCAATCCCGGCGATGCAGGCGCGTCCATCCAGCTCCACGTCATGTCTTCCGCCCCAACCTGAGATCCCGTCATGGCCGGCTCCAGTTCCGACGACAATGAAAATTACTGGCCGGGCTATGTCGACGCCCTGACCACGATGACCATGGTGCTCACCTTCGTCATGATGGTGCTGGGCGTCATGGTCTTCATCCTCTCGCAGGATGCGGTCTCGTCGAAACTGGGGATGATCGCGCGCGCCCTGAGGATCGAGGCGCGTCAGCTCGACAGGCTCAACCAGGTCGAGATCGAGGACGCGCTGCGCCGTGCCGTCGCGCGCAAGGACACTGGCGACGGTGTCGCGCCGCAGATTGCGGGCGATCAGATCGGCATTGACGGCGAGGGCGTGGTGGACCGCACGCGCTCCAGCGCCGCCTGGGGAGGCTCGGGCGGGCAGGGCGGCGCGGGCGGTGGCGAGCGTGGCGCGCCGGCGACCTCCAACCGCGATGTGACGCCCGTCGACCAGATGCGCGCTGCCAATGGCATCATCGGCAACCCGGGCCTCGGTCCGGTCGGCCTGACACGGGAGGCGGGCGGGCGCGACAGCGCGTCCTCCGCGCTTCCGACGCAGGGCAATGGTCAGGTCACGTCCACCTTCACGGGCGGCCTGCAGGGCGACAGATCCGCCGGTCCGGGCGGTGAATATCTGGTGACGACCGAGAGCACCGGCGTCGCCGGTCGCGAGCGCGGCACCGGCGGGCGGCTGGAGCCGGGGCCGGGCGCGCTGCGCTTCGTGTTCGAGCGCGGGGCGATCGACCTGCCGCCGGCGGTGGCCGAGGCGCTGCAGGCCTATGTGGCGGCCGAGGGGCCGGGCGCGCTGGTGGTCGAGGCGACGGCTGTGGCCAATGAGGGCGGGCCGACGGACGCGCGCCGCAAGGCCTACTTCCGCGCCATGCTGATCCGCGCCCGCCTGATCAAGATCGGCGTCGATCCGCTGGGCATTGCGGTGCGGGTGCGCGACGCCCCGCTTCTGTCATCGCTGGAAACCGTCGATGTGATGAAGCCACCCTCGGGCGGCTGAAACGCTCCGCCCGGGCACTGCAAAGCAAAAACCGGACTGCGCGGGCAGCCCGGTTTTTTCATGCATCATGGCGTGTGGGCGGCGGGATCAGCCCTTGAAGAGGGACAGGATCTGCTGGCTCGACTGGTTGGCGATGGAGAGTGACTGGACGCCAAGCTGCTGCTGGACCTGCAGGGCCTGGAGACGTGTCGATTCCGTGTTCATATCCGCATCGACGAGCTGGCCGATGCCCTTGGTGACCGCATCCATCAGGTTCGACACGAAGTCGGACTGCATGGTGATGCGGGTCTTCACGGCACCCAGGTCGCTGGCGGCCGTGGTGACATCGGTGAGCGCCGCGTCAGTGGCGCTGATGTAATTGTCCAGCGTCGTCTGGTCGGTCGTGGAATCGGTCAGCGCCGAAATGTCGAGCGTGCTGACCTTGATGCCGGTGGTGGCGCCGACATCGCGGCTCTTGTCGATGATGCCACCCGTGCTCCCGGAATTGGCGTCATAGAGCGCCATGGTTGACGTGTCGACATCGATCGTGCCGATCGACACAGAGCTGCTGGAGCGCGTGAACGAGGCGACGATATTCTTGGTGGCGTTGTAATCTGCACCGGAGGAATCGACCGCCAGCCAGTTCTGGCCGGAGAAGGTCGAGGAATCCGCGACGCTCCGGATCTGGTTCTGCAGCTGCGTGATTTCGGCCTGCACCTTGGTGCGGTCAATGCCGGGCTGGCGCGCGGCGACGAGCTTCGACTTGATCTGGGTCACGAGATCCGTGGTGGTCTTCAGCGCGGCCGAGGCGACGTCGACCGTGGCCGATCCCATGCCCAGCGCATCCTTCACCGTCGACAGGGCGCTGTTGTCCGAGCGCATCGTGGTGGCAATGGACCAATAGGCCGCATTGTCGGAGGCATTGGCGACGCGCATGCCCGTCGAGATGCGCTCCTGGGTCGTCTGCATGGATTTGTTGGTCGCGTTCAGGTTTTGAAGCGCGGTAATGGCCGAGGCATTCGTCAATAGGCTGGTCATGGGTCATGTCCCTTGAAACTGAACTGAGGGACATACCGGGTTTTCACCGGTGCAAACGGGGAGCAGCATGCTTTGGGCCAACGCCCAATTCCGTCGTCTCACCATTTTTGAACGGACATCCTTAAAAATCCGTTCAACATATTGGCAGCCGACAGAAAAGGACGTTTTCTGTCAGAAACCCCGCAAGGTCATGGCAAGCGCGAGCACCACACAGGCTGCCACCATCCTCCAGAACCAATGCCCGCTGATCCGTGCGCCCATGCTTGCTGCGGTGGGCCGGTTCCTTGGCAGCCTTCTGGCAGAGCCTCACAGGCCGTCGGCGGCCTCGGCGATCAATTCATAGGAACGCAGGCGTTGCGCGTGGTCGAACACGTCCGACACGATCATCAGTTCATCCGCCATGGTCTCTTCGACCAGCGCCATCAAGCCTGCTCGCACCGTCTCGGGTGAGCCGACAATGGACCGGGCCAGGAAGCCAGCTGCCTGCGCCTTCTCGCTCGCGCTCCAATAGGCGTGAATATTGTCGATGGGTGGCTTGCTGAGGCCGCGCGCGCCACGAAACCGATCCGTCACCGACATCTGCTGCGTTGTGGCGAGCCGCCGCGCGATGGCGTCCGTCTCGGCAGCGATGATGTTCACGCCCATCATCGCATGCGGCGTCGCACGTTGGTCCGAGGGACTGAACTTCTCGCGATAATTGCGCAGCGCAGGGCGAAGGAGGGCGGGCGCGAAATGGCTGGCGAAGGCAAAGGGCAGGCCTAAAGTGCCCGCCAGCCGCGCTCCAAACAGGCTGGAGCCCATAATATAGAGCGGCACCTTGGTGCCGGCGCCAGGCACGGCCTGGATGCGCTGCCCCTCCTGCACCGGCCCCAGCAGGGCTTGCAGCTCGAGCAGGTCTTCGGGAAAGGTCTCGGAGCTGTTGGGCGTGCGCCGCAGCGCGCGCAGCGTCAGGTGGTCCGTCCCCGGCGCGCGGCCGAGACCGAGGTCGATCCGGCCGGGAAACAGCGTCGCCAATGTGCCAAATTGCTCCGCGATGGTCAGGGGCGCGTGATTGGGCAGCATGATGCCACCCGCCCCGACGCGGATCGTGCTGGTGCCGCCGGCAATATGCGCAATGACAAGGGACGTCGCCGCCGAGGCGACGCCTGGCATGTTGTGATGCTCGGCGACCCAGAAGCGGGTGTAGCCCCAGCGTTCGGCATGCGCGGCGAGGTCGCGCGCGCAATCGAGCGCTGTGCGGATGTCGCTCCCGGTCCGAACGCGCACGAGGTCGAGGATCGAAATCTGTGTCATGAAGCTGAGTCTAGTCACGAAAAGGCCCGCTTGCCACCACCTGGGTGACGGCGGGGCGGCCTTTTACCCCTCAATCCGACCCATAATCGAACCGGATGTAGATCGGCCCGCCTTGAGGCGGCCGGGGGAAAGGCGAGGCCTTGCGCACAGCCGCCAGCGCCGCGGCGTCGAGGACTGGTGCGCCGCTGGGAATGGCGACCGCTTCCTGAAAAATGTGCCCGTTGCTCAAGACACCAAATGTCACGCGCCCGCGCGCCGGTCGCACGTCTGGCGGCATTTTCTGCATTTTCTGCATGATCAGGCCGTACAGGCTCGACAGGTAACCGGGCTGGGCGCTGCCGCCCGGCAGGTCACTGCGCCGCGCTGGCGGTGCTGTGAACTGGTAATCCGGCAAGGGCGTGAGCCCGGTGAAGCGCGGGGCCGGACGCAGGACGGGCGGTGGCTCGGACGGCAGCGCGGGTGCCGGATCAGGCGGCGGCGGCGGTGTCTCCGGGGCAGGCTTTTGTTCGGGCTGTGCGGCTTCTTTCTGAACCACTTCGGCGGCCGCCGGTTGGGACGCCTTCCCGTCCTCGCGGTCCTGATCGGTCTTGCGCGCGAAATCATTGGCCGGTGGCTCGTCGATCGGCTTGGCTGTGTTCTCGGGCGGGGGCACGTCCGCGACCGGAGGCGGCGGGGGGGCCTCTTCCGGGGGCTGTTCGAAGATCATCTCGATGGGGATCTCCTCCGCGCCCTGTGCAACCTCTTCCCTGGGGGCGAGCATCAGCAGGGCAGCCGCATGCACGCCAAGGCTCGCCAGGACAATCGCCGCGGCGCGCGCGCGATAGGTCCAGGGCAGGGGCATTCCCCTGAGCGCGACGAGATCGATCTGGACCGGCGAAACCGGGACGGCGTCGGCCGATTGGTCGCTCATCAAAAGATTGCGGCTGGCATTCATGCGGCGGGACCATATCCGAGCGCCGCCAGCCTCGCCAGCGGCTCTTGGCCCTGAACGGGCTGCATGCACGCCCGTCCCCGGCCAGGGTGGACGACCCGACTAGAAAAAATCGCACTCGCCGGAATCCTGGTCGCTGTCCCCGGTCGCCGCGGCGAGCCGGGCGGCGACGGCCGCGAGCGTGATGCCGGCTGTCGCTGCGGGACTCGTGATCGTGCAGTGATCGCCGAACACGCCCGCGACATTGTGCAGAAAGCGCTCGACCGCAGCGACCTGCTGGCTCAGCGAGTCGATGCTTTGCATGGCGACCAGGTAACGGGGGTCCTCGAGCGCATGGGCGGTCGCGTGGGCATGAACCACTTCGAACGCTTCCTCCATGCCTGTGCGCACCGTCGACAGTTCAGCGATCGCGCGGCGCATCGCTTCGGAGACCGGGAGCGACAATCCGTCATTCGCACGCGCTTGCAGGGCCAGTTTCGACATGCATCACCTTCAAAACAATTCGACGGAGCCGGAATCGGCAAACACGGGCGCGAGCGCCCGCCGGGTGTCTGTCACTTGGACATCCTTCGGCAATTGCATCTGCCGGGCGCGGCCGGTCGTCGGCCAGAACTGCACCTTTCGTGCTTGATCGCCGCCAAGACTTTCCCCAATAAGCGAAATGCCTTCGTTGCGGAGGAAGCCGCGTGCGAACACGCCATTGCGGGCACCGATGTCGGCGAGCGAGGAATTCATATTGCCGCCGCCAAACAGCTTGGCCTGCAGCCGCGTGCGCGCCGCGCCTTCGCGCAGCAGGCCGTTGACGAGCAATTCCATGAGGTGAACGCCAATGCGCTCGGAATCGCTGAATTGCGCGTCGTCTTCGCCAGGCAGCAGGAAGTGATTCATGCCGCCGATCTTGAGCGCCGGGTCCCAGATACAGGCGGCGACGCAGGAGCCGAGCAGCGTTGTCAGCACGCTGTCGGGCCGGTTCGAGATCCGGTACTCGCCCTGGATGATGTGGTCGCTTGCAGCCAGTTCGCCCATCTTATTTCAACCGCCCCACCACGCCCTCGATGGCCTTGCGCAAGGCGGCCATGTCGATGGGCTTTGTCAGATAATTGTTGAGGCCAAGCGCCTTGCCGCGCGTGAGCACCGCTGCGTCGCCCTTGCCCGTGAGCATGATGAACGGCACGCTCGCCGTCGGCTTGTAGCTGCGGATCGCCTGCAGCAATTGCAGTCCATCGAGCTTGGGCATGTTGAAATCGGAAATGACGAGGTGCGAGGGTGCGCTCATCATCATTTTCAGGGCTTGCTCGCCATCCGCCGCAAAGGTGATGTTGCGGATTCCGAGTTGTTCGAGCCCGTCGCGGATCAGCATGCGGCTCGTCGAAGTGTCGTCGACAATGAGCACTTTCAGCTGGGCGAGGATAGACATTCGTTTGCTCCTTACCGGGTCTCTTTGAGCGCCGCGAACAGGTCGCCGGCGATGTTCTGCAATGAAGATTGTTTCTGCACGGC
>CAIWVR010000364.1 GCA_903916165.1 uncultured Hyphomicrobiales bacterium
GCCATGGGGCTGGGCATTGTCCTGCTGGCCATCGTGCTTGGCGTGAATGCCAGCGCCTGGGGCCTGCGTGTCCTTGCAGTAGCGCGGATCGGCTGATGCGCGCGCCTCTGCGTGACCTTCCGCTGGTCTTCGCTGGCGTCAGCCTTGATGCCGGCGGCACAAAGATTCTGCGTGACATCGATCTCGTTATCCGCCCCGGCGCGCCGACCCTTGTCGTCGGCCCCAATGGTGCCGGCAAGAGCACCTTGCTGCGGCTTGCCATGGGCCTGCTGGCACCGACGTGCGGCACGGTCACCTGGGGCGGCACCAGCGATCCCGCGCCGACCCGTCGCGCCATGCTGTTCCAGCGCCCGGTGATGCTGCGCCGGAGCGCGGCGGGAAATCTCGACTACGCCCTGAAACATGCGGGCGTGGCGCGCGCGGCGCGGCCGCAGCGCGTGCATGACCTGCTGGAGCGCGTCGGCTTGCGCGCCATGGCGGACCGCCCGGCGCGGCGCCTGTCGGGCGGCGAACAGCAGCGCCTGGCGCTCGCCCGTGCTTTGGCGCGCGATCCGCAGCTTCTCCTGCTCGACGAGCCGACCGCCAATCTCGACCCCGCCGCCACGCGCGCCGTGGAGGAGATCGTTCTGGCTGCTGCAGCGTCGGGCGTGAAGGTGCTGATGGCCTCGCATGATCTCGGCCAGGTGCGTCGGCTTGCGGGCGAAGTGTGTTTCCTTGTTGCCGGTCGCTTGCGTGAGCAGGCTCCGGCAGAAGCCTTTTTTCAAAATCCACAATCCAGGCTCGCGCAGGCTTTCCTGCGCGGCGATCTCGTCATGGAGGACTGACATGCGTGCCATCGTCCCGTTCGCACTTGCCGTCGCACTTGCACTTGGTTCCATGCCTGCACAGGCGCAGGAAAAATCCATTGTCGTGGCGTCCACCACGTCGACGCAGGATTCCGGCCTGTTCGGCTACCTCCTGCCCTTGTTCAAGGCGAAGACCGGCATTGACGTGAAAGTGATTGCACAGGGCACAGGGCAGGCGCTCGACACGGGGCGGCGCGGCGACGCCGATGTGGTCTTCGTCCACGCAAGGGCGGCGGAGGAGAAATTCATGGCCGAGGGTTTTGGCGTGAAGCGCTTCGACGTCATGTACAATGATTTCGTGCTGATCGGCCCCGTGGCCGATCCCGCTGGCGTCAAGGGCGGCAGGGACATTGTCGCGGCCCTGAAGACGATTGACGGCAAGCAGGCGGCCTTCGTCTCGCGCGGCGACAAGTCGGGCACGCATAGCGCCGAACTCGACCTGTGGAAGAGCGCTGCGCTCGATCCCGCCGCGAAAAAGGAAAGCTGGTATCGCGAAATCGGCCAGGGCATGGGCGCTGCGCTCAACACCGCCAAGGCCATGGGCGCTTACGTGCTCTCTGACCGTGCGACGTGGATTTCCTTCAAGGGCAAGGACGGCCTCGCCATCGCAGTCGAGGGCGACACCAGGCTCTTCAATCAATATGGAATCATGCTGGTGAAC
>CAIWVR010000365.1 GCA_903916165.1 uncultured Hyphomicrobiales bacterium
CAATTGCCGACGATCACCGATCCCGCGCTGAAGGAAGCCATGCAGAAGCGCATCACTGACTGGCGGCGCACCGCAGACCGCTACGAAAGTGAGCCCTCGACCGGTGAAGGCCGCCAGGAACTGATGGCCCGCGCCAAGCAACAGGAAGCCAAGCGCGACACGTTCAAGCTTCAGAACGAGATCTTTGAAGTGGCATCAGCCATCCTGCAGATCGCCATTGTGCTCTGCTCGGCCATGATCATCACGGGCATCGGCACACTTGTCTGGGGGGCGGGCGGCCTTGGTATTCTGGCCTCGATCCTGCTGGCGATCGCCGTCATGGCACCCAATCTGCTGCATTTCCATTAGACGAAAACGGCCGGAGCCATGCTCCGGCCATTTATCTCACATGTGGATCTGGCGTTTTTCGACCGCCATGGCGGCTTCCTTGACGGCTTCTGAAATCGTCGGATGCGCATGACAGGTGCGGGCCAGATCTTCCGACGAACCGCCAAATTCCATCAGCACGGCGCATTCGGCGATCAATTCGCCCGCGCTGATGCCGATGATGTGCACGCCGAGAACCCTGTCAGTCGCAGCGTCCGCCAGCACTTTCACAAAGCCGTCCGTATGACGCATGGCGCGCGCGCGGCCATTGGCGGTGAAGGGGAACTTGCCGACCTTATAGGCAATGCCCGCGGCCTTGAGGTCTTCTTCCGTCTTACCGATCGCGGCGATTTCCGGCATCGTGTAGACGACGCCCGGGATCACGTCATAGTTCACGTGGCCATGCTGGCCCGCGAGAATTTCCGCCACCGCGACACCTTCATCCTCGGCCTTGTGGGCGAGCATCGGCCCGCGCACCACGTCGCCGATGGCGTAAATGCCCGGAATATTGCTGGCGAAATGACCGTCGATCACGACACGCCCGCGCTCCAGCGCGACACCGGCTTCTTCAAGGCCCAGACCATCCGTGTAAGGACGACGGCCCGTGGCGACGAGCACGACATCGCCGTCGAGCGTGACGGCATCGCCGCCTGCCACCGGAGAGAAGGTGACGGACGCGCCCTTGCCCTTCTTCTCAACCTTCGTGACCTTGGACGAGAGATGGAATTTGAAGCCCTGCTTTTCCAGGATGCGCTGGAACTGCTTGGCAATTTCATTGTCCATGCCCGGCAGGATGCGGTCGAGATATTCGACCACGATCACGTCGGCGCCGAGACGCTTCCAGACCGAGCCGAGCTCGAGGCCGATCACGCCGCCGCCGATGACGACGAGCTTGCCCGGCACCTTGTCGAGCGTCAGCGCACCGGTCGAGGAGACGATGGTGGTCTCGTCGAAGGCCACGTCGACGCCCGGTGGCGTCGCAATATCGGAGCCGGTGGCGATGACGATGTTCTTCGTCTCGAGCGTCGTGATTGTCCCGTCCTCGGCCTTCACGTCGACCTTGCCAGCGCTCCTGATCGAGCCATGGCCGAAGAAGCTGTCGACCTTGTTTTTCTTGAGCAGGAAGCCGACGCCGCTGACGTTGGCGTCCACCGTGTCGGACTTGTGCTTCATCATGGCGGGCAGATCGAGCGACGGCGTGTTCACGACAATGCCGAGCGGTGCGAAATCATGACCCGCGAGATGAAACATTTCAGAGGCATGCAGCAGCGCCTTGGAAGGGATGCAGCCGATGTTGAGGCAGGTGCCGCCATGCGTCTTGCGCTTCTCGACGACGGCGACCTTCATGCCGAGCTGGGCAGCGCGGATCGCGCACACATAGCCGCCGGGGCCGGTGCCGATGACAACGAGATCGTAGGACATTTTCAAAGGCTCCGGGAGAGCGGACAAAAGTCAGTTCATTATTGCAGGGGGCGAAGCGACGAAGCCATCCAGAAGCCACACGCGCGCTCTGGATGGCTTCGCTTCGCCCGCAATGACGATCAGAGATCGAGAACGAGGCGGGCCGGATCTTCGAGCGCTTCCTTGACGCGCACGAGGAAGGTGACCGCTTCCTTGCCGTCGACGATGCGGTGATCATAGGAGAGCGCCAGATACATCATCGGGCGGATTTCGATCTTGCCGCCCACGACCATCGGCCGGTCCTGAATCTTGTGCATGCCCAGAATGCCCGATTGCGGGGCGTTCAGGATCGGCGTCGACATCAGCGAACCGTAGATTCCGCCATTGGTGATGGTGAATGTGCCGCCCTGCATTTCGTCGATCTTGAGCTGGCCGTCTCGCGCCCGCTTGCCGAAATCGGCGATCTTCTTCTCGACGCCGGAAATCGACAGCTGGTCGGCGTCGCGCACGACGGGAACGACAAGGCCCTTCTCGGTGCCCACCGCAATGCCAACATGGTAATAATTCTTGTAGACGAGATCGGTGCCGTCGATCTCGGCATTGACCGCCGGGAGTTCCTTCAGCGCCTGCACGCAGGCCTTCACGAAAAAGCCCATGAAGCCGAGCTTGTTGCCGTGCTTCTTCTCGAAAATATCCTTGTAGCGGGCACGCAGGCCCATGACCTCGGTCATGTCGACCTCGTTGAAGGTCGTCAGCATGGCGGCGGAATTCTGCGCTTCCTTGAGGCGGCGCGCGATGGTCTGGCGCAGCTTCGTCATTTTCACGCGCTCTTCGCGCGACGCATCATCGACGGGCGAGGGCGCACGCATCGCGACCGGAGCAGGCACCGGAGCAGCCGGGTTGGCAAGAGCGGCGAGCACATCGCCCTTCAGCACCTGGCCGCGCTTGCCCGAACCGGCGACGCCGCTGGTGTCGAGGCCGTTTTCGGCGGCGATCTTGGCGGCTGAGGGCGCAGCCGGCATGGACGAGCCCGCCGCGGCAGGAGCCGGGGCCGTCCTGGCGGGCGCAGGCGCGGCGGCGGCTGGCGCAGCTGCGACGAGAGCCGGCGCGGCGACCGCGCCACCAGCCGTGATCTGGCCGAGCAATCCGCCCGGCGCGACGGTCTCGCCGTCCTTCGCCGTGATTTCCGCCAGCACGCCAG
>CAIWVR010000366.1 GCA_903916165.1 uncultured Hyphomicrobiales bacterium
CTGTTCACAACAACCGAGCAGACCGGGTCCTTCTCCCAGTCTCTGGTGTTCATGCGTTACATGTATTCCTTCGCGTTCACCCTTGCGGCGACCAGAATCATCGATGTTCTGTTCATGCTGCGGTCGGTCAAGCGAGCCCAGTCGTCAGACGTGCAGCCCGTGCTTAATTTCCTGATCAGGTTCGGTCTCTATTTTGCGGCGATCGGCGTATTTTACACGGTCGTTCTCGGGCGCGATTTGCTACCGATCCTGGCGACTTTCTCGGTTCTTCTGACGGTGTTTGGTCTCGCGTTACGCGAGATGATCTTTGACGCGATTGCAGGGGTGGCCGTTGCCGCGGACGGACATCTGGCGACCGGTCAATGGGTGAGTATCCGCGCGAGGGACCGCAACATCTTTGGTGTCGTGCAGGCGCTTGGCTGGCGCTACCTCATGATCCGCTCACGCGACGAACAGTTGCATTTCGTGCCGAACTCGATCGTCGCGACGCAGATCCTGTCCAATCTCTCGCTGGGCGACGGTTTTTCGCGCGTCGAGATTCCATTTGCGATGTCGGCGGGAAGCGACGTGCCGGAAATTCTGCCGCTCATCCTGGAGGCGATTGAAAAAGCCTTGAAGGATAATGCTGCCGTCAGCCAAAAACGTCCCAAAAGGATCGTTGTCGGGGAACTGGAGGATGATCGCCTGCGCTGCATTGTGCAGATCTATTATCAGCCCTCGCAGAGTATCGATGCGTTGAAGACCGCGGTGCTCCAGGCCGTGCAATCGGTGCTGTCGGCGCAGCAGGCCTTCTCCATGGCACCGCTCAGTTTGACGGGCTTGCAGCCGCGCCTTGCCAAGGCGTGATGTCAGTTAGCGGCTGGCAACCCTTGCAGCTCATGTTTCGGCCGGCCGCCGGATCCCTTGCCGACCGGCAGGGCCTTGGCAAAAGCGTGCTACCCCACCGCGGCCTTCACGGCCTCCACCAGCTGCTTCAAGGTGAAGGGCTTGGGCAAAAATCCGAATTCCTCGCCGTCCGGCAGGTTCTTGGCAAAAGCATCTTCCGCATAGCCTGAGACAAAGATCACCTTGGCGGTGATGCCGCGCTTGCGCAGCTCTCCGAACATGGTCGGGCCGTCCATTTCCGGCATGACGACGTCCGACACGATCAGGTCGATCTGGCCGCGATTGGCCTCCACCACTTCCAGCGCCTCGACGCCCGACGCCGCCTCGAGCACGGTATAGCCGCGTGAGACCAGCGCACGGGCACCAAAGGCGCGCACGGCTTCCTCGTCTTCCACCAGCAGGATGGTGCCGTGGCCGGTGAGGTCGGCCGAGGGGGCCTTTACCGCAATTTCGCGCTTCACCTGTTCTTCGGCCTGCGCAATATGGCGCGGCAGGAAGATGCGGAAGGTGGTGCCGCGGCCTTCGGCAGAATTGCAGAATACCCAGCCGCCGGTCTGCTTGACGATGCCATAGACCATCGACAGGCCAAGCCCGGTGCCCTTGCCGACCTCCTTGGTCGTGAAGAACGGCTCGAAAATCTTGTCCATAACGTCGGCGGGAATGCCGGTGCCGGTGTCCTCCACCTCGATGGTGACATAGTCGGCGGGCACCAGCGTCGGTTCGCGGAAGCCCGCGCATTCGGCCGCGGTGATGTTCTTCGTGCGCAGGGCGATCTTGCCGCCGTCGGGCATGGCGTCGCGCGCATTGACGACGAGATTCACCACAACCTGCTCGAACTGGTTGATGTCCGCCTTCACCAGCCACAGGTCGCGCCCGTGCTTCAGGTCCAGATCGATCTTCTCGCCCACAAGCCGGCGCAGCAGCATCTGCAGGTCGGCCAGCACGTCACCCAGCTGCAGCACCTGCGGGCGGAGCGTCTGGCGGCGCGAGAAGGCGAGCAATTGACGCGTCAGCGCGGCGGCGCGGTTCGCGTTCTGCTTGATCTGCATGATGTCCTGGAAGGACGGATCGGTCGGGCGATGGTTGGCGAGCAGCAGGTCCGAATAGCCGATGATCGCGGTGAGCACATTGTTGAAGTCATGCGCAATGCCGCCGGCGAGCTGGCCGATGGCGTTCATCTTCTGCGCCTGCGCGAAATTCTCCTGCAGCGCGCGCTGTTCGGTGATGTCGAGCGCATAGATGTTGGCGCGCGTGCCGTCGCCGAGATCTTCCGCCGTGGAGACGAAGAAGCGCGCCGAATGCGGCCTGTCGCCCGACAGCGTGGCGTCGACGGGGACGATCTCGCTCTTGCCGGCAATGGCTGCGGCCAGCGCGTTTTTCAGCATTTCATGGTCGCGCTCGGCGACGCCATTATAGAGATTGCGGGTTTCATGCGCGGGCGGGCAGAGTTTGGCGAAGGCGGCATTGGCGCGCACGATCCGACCGGCCTCGTTGACGGCGGCGATGGCCATCGGGGTCTGGTTGAAAAAGCGCGCAAAGCGCACCTCCGCCGCGCGCAGATCCTCGAGCCGTTCTTCGCCGGGCGCGCGATTGATGACGAGCGTGCGTGAGGGCCCCGGCGCGCCGTCATGGGCGAAAGCGACGCGGTGGAGCAGGCGCACGGGCAGGATCTGGCCGTTGCGGCGCTTCAGGTCGAGGTCGAGTTGCTCGGTGCGCACCTCACCCGCCGCGCCGGCGGTGGCTGACAGAAGCGCCGCGCCGTCGCCCGCCACCATGTCGGAGAGTTTGAGCCCGCCCGAGCCCACTTGCGCGAGATCATAGTCGAGCCAGCCCGCCAGCGTGGCGTTGATATAGGTGATGGCACCGTCGGCATCCGAGGAGAAAAAGCCTGCAGGCGCGTGATCGAGAAAATCGATCGCGTGCTGCAATTCCAGAAAAACATTCTCGTGGCGTTTGCGTTCACGTGTCACCTCGGCGACGCTCCAGAGCGCCGCGTGCTTGCCACCCACGCGATCGATCGGGCGCACGCGGATGCGATACCAGCCGACCGGACCGTCACCCGACAGGGGCGGGGAGAGGCGCAGCTCTTCCACGCCGCGTTTGCCGTCGCGCGCCGCCTGCGCGAGGCGATAGACAGCTTCCGACACATCGGGCGTACCCGAAAACAGCCGCTCGACAGTGCGCAGGTCAGACGTGTCCTGCGCACCTGAAAGCGCCAGATAGGCTTCGTTCGCATAGACAATCTGGGCTTCGCCCTCGGTCACGAGCAGGCCTTCGGGCGATGTGTCGGCGAGAATTTTGGTCACGTCGTTGCGGGCCGAGGGGCCAGCGAGCTGCACGAAGCCGACGGCGAAGGCGAACAGGCCGATGACGCCAAGGATGGCGAGGAAGGCCAGCAGGCCGATGGTCAGGCGCCCGGCCTGGTCCTGCGGCAGGAACGAAAACGACGCCGCAGCGCCGACCAGCAGGGTTGCCAGTAAAAGGACGAGCCCCGGACTGCCGGTACGTTCCGTCCGGTCGATCGACGCAGACGTGGGCGACTGACTCATGAAAAACGTCCCGAATTTTAACCTGGCCGCTACAGACTGCGAGAGTGTGACCGATTCGTCCGAAGGATGGGGTGTGTGGCCTGCCATTGCAATCGTGCCGCTCAAGTCCTCAACGGCTAACTCTGCCTGCGCCGTTTTCAGCTGATGGATCTGAGCTTTGGCTGGACGCAGGGGAAGCTGCCCGGCAAGCCTCCGATCAGGACGCAACACGGGCTGCCGGGTGTCTTGTCGCGCTCTATTGGCGGATCCGTTAACCAAACTTCTACACTGCTTCGTGCGAAAGAGTTAATTTGTGTTAAAACGGGGATAGGTATTCGCTGGCTGTGTAGATACGAAGGGTTCGAGACTTCATGTTCAGCAATTTGTTTGGCGACGGGCTGATGGGCACCATTTTTACGGCTGTCATTGGAATCTGCCTTCTGGGCCTGATTTCAATCCAGGTATGGCGCGCCTTCGGCCGCGGCATCCGTACGTCCATCAATCGTGGTGGGCGCCAGCCGCGCCTTGGCGTCATTGACGCCTACGATGTTGATAGTCAGCGCCAACTCGTTCTGGTGCGCAGGGACAATGTCGAGCACCTCATTTTGATCGGTGGCCCCAACGATCTGTTGATCGAGAGAGGCATCGTGCGCGCGCAGCCCTCCGGTGCCGAGCGTCGCGAGCCGGTTGGCGTCCCCGTCCCGGGCGAGCCGCGCCCGCAGCCGCAGCGCATGCCGTTCGAACCGGCGGCCGCTTCTGCCGCGGTCGCCACACCCCCCGGTCAGGCCCAGACCCCAAGGGACGAGACGACACCCGCCCAAGAGGCAGCCGCGCCTGTCGCTGCCACGCCCCCACCGCTGCGTGCCGCGCTCGACCAGGCGTTTGGTGAGGCGCTTGGGCCGCCGCCGCCCCCGCTTGGGCGTCCGATGCCCGTCAGCGAAGCGCGGAATCTGCCACAAGGCGCGCCGCCACCGCAGACGCGCACTGTGCCTCCGATGCGCCCCGCGCCCGGACCGCAGCGACCGGCCCCTCCATTGCTGGCGCAACGCCTGCCAAATTCCCCTGCCACAATGCCGCCAACGCCGCCATTCCCGCAGCAAAAGACCAGGCGTCCGCCTGACATGGGCAAGTCACCTGGCAGCGTTGCCGCCCAGGACGCGGCAAAGCTGACGCTGAGCATCACCTCGCTGGAAGAGGAAATGGCGAAATTGCTGGGACGCCCCCTAGAGCCACCCAAGTCCTGAAGCTCCGGGCGCCAGGCTGAAAACAAAAACGCGGCCTCCAGTCGGCCGCGCTTTTATATCCGCATGCTGGACGTGTCAGTCGTCGCGGTAGACCCGCTCGCGGCGCTCATGGCGTTCCTGCGCTTCAACCGAAAGGGTGGCGATGGGGCGGGCATCCAGCCGTTTCAATGCGATCGGTTCGCCGGTTTCCTCGCAATAGCCGTAAGTGCCCTCCTCAATGCGCGACAGGGCGGATTCGATCTTTGAAATCAGCTTGCGCTGGCGGTCGCGGGCGCGAAGCTCGATAGCGCGGTCGGTTTCCGACGAGGCGCGGTCGGCAATGTCGGGATGGTTCTCGTTTTCGCTTTGCAGCGTGGCCAGGGTTTCCCGGCTCTCGCGCAGGATATCGTCCTTCCAGTGGGTGAGCTTCCGACGAAAATAATCGCGCTGGCGATCATTCATGAAAGGCTCGTCGTCCGACGGTTTGTAGCCGTCGTTGATTATGCCCGTTGCTGTCGCCATGCCAGAAGTCTCCCCTGACTTATTTTGCCGTCCTTATAACGATGCTCGGTTCTCGTTACAATCATCCAATTCCCGCCTGTGGACTTCTCACCTAAAACCGTGCAGCCAATGTGCAAATAGCCTGAGTCTGCGACAGTTTTTGTGCAGATCTTGGTCCTGCGACCCGGAATGCGGGTGTTTTGCAGCAGTTGGGGAGCCGAATCGGTGCTGTCGAGGCGGTCAAGAAAAAAGCCGCACTGACGCGCGGCTTTTCTGGATTTCCCAGGTGAGAAAGCGTTTTACGCGCCCATGGCGAGCTTCAGGTTCTCGTCGACCTTGTCGAGGAAACCCGTCGTGGAGAGCCATTTCTGGTCAGCGCCGACGAGCAGTGCGAGATCCTTGGTCATGAAGCCGGCTTCGACGGTGTCGATGCAGACCTTTTCGAGCGTCGCCGAGAATTTGGCGAGTTCGGCATTGCCGTCGAGCTTGGCGCGATGCGCAAGGCCGCGGGTCCAGGCGAAGATCGAGGCCATCGAGTTCGTCGAGGTTTCCTTGCCCTTCTGGTGCTCGCGGTAATGGCGCGTGACGGTGCCGTGCGCGGCTTCCGCCTCGACCGTATTGCCGTCCGGCGTCATCAGCACCGAGGTCATGAGACCCAGCGAGCCGAAGCCCTGCGCGGCGGTATCGGACTGCACGTCGCCATCATAGTTCTTGCAGGCCCAGACATAGCCGCCCGACCACTTCAGGCAGGAGGCGACCATGTCGTCGATCAGGCGATGCTCATAGGTCAGGCCCAGCGTCTCGAACTTGGACTTGAATTCCGCGTCAAACACTTCCTGGAACAGGTCCTTGAAGCGGCCGTCATAGGCCTTCAGGATCGTGTTCTTGGTCGACAGATACACCGGGTACCTGCGGGTGAGGCCGTAATTCATCGACGCGCGGGCGAAGTCGCGGATCGAGTCGTCGAGGTTGTACATCGACATCGCCACGCCGGCGGCGGGGAACTTGAAGACTTCCTTCTCGATCACCGTGCCGTCATCGCCTTCAAACTTGATCGTCAGGCGGCCCTTGCCAGGCACCTTGAAGTCGGTCGCGCGATACTGGTCGCCATAGGCATGGCGGCCGATGACGAAGGGCTGCGTCCAGCCCGGAACGAGGCGCGGCACGTTCTTGCAGATGATCGGCTCGCGGAAGATGACCCCGCCGAGGATGTTGCGGATCGTGCCGTTGGGCGACTTCCACATGTCCTTGAGGTTGAATTCCTTCACGCGCTGTTCGTCGGGCGTGATCGTCGCGCATTTCACGGCGACGCCGTATTTCTTGGTGGCCTCGGCGGAATCAATCGTCACCTGGTCGTTGGTGGCGTCGCGGTGCTCGACCGAGAGGTCGTAATATTTCAGGTCGATATCGAGATAGGGGATGATCAGCTTGTCCTTGATCAGCTGCCAGATGATGCGGGTCATTTCGTCGCCGTCCATTTCGACGACCGGGTTGGCGACCTTGATCTTGTTCATCTGCTGGTTCCTTTTCTCGTCAGCACGCAGCCTCTTTGGGCCAAGTTCGAGGGCCCCTATAGCACTGGCCCGTGACGTGGCAAAGCACACCTTTCGTGCGAAAGGGCCAGCTTGCGGGCAGGAGCCGGGGTGACGTGGGCGCGGCGGGCGGTATGATGGGCCGGCGACGCGGCAATCCATGCCCCACGTGAGGCTTCTGGATTGCTTCGGTTCACGCTCGCAATGACGGCGCTGGAGTGGCCGAAGGCCAAACAACAAGAAAGGGCAAAGCCTTGCAGCAGACTGAGCGCGTCCCCCTGACCTCGATCTACCGCGTCTTTTTCGAAATCGGCGTGTTCAGCTTCGGCGGCGGTCTGGTGCCGTGGATCTACCGCGAGGTCGTCGACATCAAGAAGTGGATGACCAAGGAAGACTTTTTGCCCGGCATCGCGCTGTCGCAGGTCATGCCCGGGGTCAGTTCCACCAATTGCGCCATCTATGTCGGCCAGATTCTGCGCGGGGCACCGGGTGCGCTGACCGCGCTCGTCGCCATGCTGACGGCGCCCTTCTGCATCGCGCTGGCGGCAGCCTTCGCCTATAAATGGCTGCTCGGCCTGCCGGGATTTCAGGAAACCATGATCGGCGTGGCCGCTGCCGCCATCGGCATGCTGCTGCGCACCGGCATCGAGGCCGCGCGAATGACCACGAAGGGGCTCGCGCCCATGGCGATCATCGCCGTCACCTTCGTCGCCGTGGGCGTGCTGCGCCTGCCAATCGTGCCGGTGGTCGCTATCATCGGGCCGATCAGCGTGGCGCTCGCCTGGCGTCGCGCGCCCGAAAGCGTGCCGGAAACGCCCTCCACTCCGGAGGCGGGCGCGTGAACATCGACATTCTCATCCGCATCTTCCTCATCATTGCCCCGCTGTCGCTGGTGTCCTTCGGAGGTGCCAGTTCGATCTATGCGCCCCTCCAGCACCAGACGGTCGACATCGAGCATTGGGTGACCGCGCGCGAATTCCTTGATCTCTTCGCAATTTCGCGCGTCATGCCGGGGCCGGGCTCGCTGTTTGCGACGCTGATCGGCTGGCAGGCGGCGGGGCTTGCCGGGGCCATTATGGCGAGCATTGCCATCTATTTGCCGTCCTCCGTGCTGGTCTTTGCGGTGGGACATGTCTGGGGGCGCTACCGCGGCCGGCGCTGGCATACGGCTCTGCAGAACGGGTTGGCACCGCTCGGCTCGGGACTGCTCTTTGCCGGCGTTGTCACGCTGGCGCGGCTGGCGTCTGACGGCCCGCTCCCGATCGCCATCATCCTCGCGGTCGCCGGACTGATGATGTGGCGGCCGCTGTTACATCCGGTCTGGTTCCTGATCGGCGGGGCGGCGGTCTGCTACCTCGTCCATGCCGCTGGCTGGTAAAGGCTTGCGCCGACGGCCTGCCTGCTGGCAGAACCGGCCCGACTTCGGGAAGCGAGCACAATGACCGGCGCCGGCACTGACAGGACGAGACCGATGATTGCAGGTGGACCGGCCATTGTGCTGGTGCGCCCGCAGCTGGCCGTGAACATCGGGATGTGCGCGCGCGCCATGGCGAATTTCGGCCTTGAGGACCTGCGCCTCGTCGCCCCGCGCGAGGGCTGGCCGCGCCACGACGACCATCGCGACACCGCCTATGCGGCGGCGGCGGGTGCCGGTTACGTGCTCGAGGGCGCGACAGTCTACGCCACGGTCGAGGAGGCGGTGGCCGATCTGAACTTCGTCTGGGCGACCACCGCGCGCGAGCGCGGCCAGGGCAAGCCGGTCCTGCCGCCGTCGATTGCGCTCGGCCAGAGCGCGGCGGCCATCGCGATCGGCGAGAAGCACGGCATCCTCTTCGGTCCCGAACGCACGGGCCTCGACAATGACGACGTGGCGCTGGCTGATGGCGTCGTCACTTTTCCGGTCAATCCCGCCTATGCGTCGCTCAATCTTGCCCAGGCGGTGCTGCTGACGGGCTACGAATATTTCCGCGCCGCCCAAGGCGACGCCTTGCCGTTTGTTGCAACCGAAAAATCGACACCTGCCAACCGTGAGATGGTCATTTCCTTCTTCGAGTTTCTTGAAAATGCACTGGAAGAGCGCGGGTTCTTTCGCCCCATCGGCAAGAAGCCGCTGATGCAGCGCAACCTTCGCAACATGTTCCATCGCATGCAATTGACGCAGCAGGATGTGCGCACGCTGTGGGGCGCGGTGGTGCGCCTCGTCGAAGGCCCGCGCACAAGCGTGCAGACCCGCAAGCGCACCGGCCCGAAGCAGACACCGAAAAAGATCCGTGCGCCGGAAACGGACGTCACGCCGGAGTGACTTGCCGCCATGGGGCGGGACGCACATGTTTTCTTCGTCAATGCGAGTTGGGAGCATCATGCATAGATTGCCGACGCGGCGACGCATCCTGCGCATGGGCGCCATAGCGCCGTTTGCCACGCGCGCGTTCGCGCAATCCTTCGACTTTGACGTCGCCATCGTCGGCGCGGGCGCGGCTGGCATTGCCGCCGGGCGTGAGCTGGCGCGGCTGGGCAAGCGTTTTGTCGTGCTGGAAGCGCGCGACCGCGTGGGCGGGCGCGTGTTCACGGATACCTTTCTGGGCGAGCGGTTCGATGCCGGCGCGATCTATCTGCATTGGGCGGAAAAGAATCCGTGGCGGACGCTCGCCTTGCAACTCGGCGTCGAGGTGATCGATTCCGATCGGCTGCCGGGGTCTTTCCGACTGTTTCAGGATGGCGAGTCGATCCAGCGTGCGAGCCGGCGCGGCTATGCGATCGTCACCGAGCGGTTTGATCCCGATCTCGCGCCCGTGCCCGACATTGCGATGACCGCGCATGTCGAGACCGATGGCGAGGACGCTTTGCGCGCGGTGTCGAATCTCGCGCGCATGGCGCTGGGCGAGGAGGCGGAGCGCGTGTCTGCGCTTGATTACGCGCGCCTCTGGTCAGGCGACGATTATGTGGCGCCTGACGGCTTCGGGTCTCTGGTGACGCGCGCCGCTGGGGGATTGCCCGTGCGGCTTTCGACCCGCGTGCAGGCCATCGACTGGAGCGGGCAGGGCGTCACC
>CAIWVR010000367.1 GCA_903916165.1 uncultured Hyphomicrobiales bacterium
ATCCCGTTCCACGACATCTACATCCATGCGCTCGTCCGGGACGAGAAGGGCGCGAAAATGTCGAAGTCGAAGGGCAATGTCATCGACCCGCTCGACCTGATCGAAAAGTTCGGGGCCGACGCCTTGCGCTTCACGCTCGCCGCCATGGCGGCGCAGGGCCGCGACATCAAGCTCGCGACCTCGCGCGTCGAAGGCTACCGCAATTTTGCGACCAAGCTCTGGAACGCCGCCCGCTTCGCCGAGATGAATGGCTGTGCGCGCATCGACGGCTTTGCGCCCCACGACGTCAAGGCGGACGTCAACCGCTGGATTCTGGGCGAAGCCGAAAAGGCCGTGGCCGAAGTGACTGCCGCGATCGAGGCCTATCGCTTCAACGATGCGGCCAATGGCGTCTACCGATTCGTCTGGAACATTTTCTGTGACTGGTATGTCGAGCTCTCCAAGCCCGTCCTGCAGGGCGAGGACGGCGCGGCCAAGGACGAGGCGCGCGCCACCACCGCGCATGTGCTCGACATAATTATAAAGATGCTGCACCCCTTCATGCCCTTTCTCACGGAGGAGCTCTGGGAGATCAAGGGTGCGGAGGGGCCCGCCCGCGCGTCGCTGCTCGCCTTGGCGGATTGGCCTGTGCCGCAGGGCTTCGATCATGCCGGCGCGGAGGCCGAGATCGGCTGGATCGTCGATCTGATTTCCGAAATCCGGTCGGTGCGGTCCGAAATGAACGTGCCAGCCAGCGCGCAGATGCCACTGGTGCTCATTGGCGTCGGCGCCGATGTCCGTGCGCGCGCCGAGCGCGGCTTCGACACGCTCAAGCGTCTGGCGCGCGTCTCGGACGTTTCGTTTGCGGATGCCGCGCCCGCCAATTCGGCCCAGATGATTGTGCGCGGGTCGGTGATTGCCCTGCCGCTCGAGGGCACGATCGACATCGGTGCCGAGCGCGTCCGCCTGACCAAAGAGATCGGCAAGCTCGAGGGCGAGGTGAAGAAGATCGACGCCAAACTCGGCAATGCCGATTTTGTCGCCCGCGCGCCGGACGAAGTGGTCGAGGAGAATCGCGAGCGCCGGTCCGATTCCATCTCGCGGATCGAGAAGATGACAGCCGCTCTGGAGAGACTGTCCTGAGCGGTGCGTGGCTTTGCGGCCACAGCTGGAAACCATCGTGTAACCTTGTGGGTCGACGGGTCCATTATGCCGCGATTCAGCCATAAACCTCGCGCTACGTCGGACACGTGATCGATCGTGGGTCCGGGATGCGGGGTCGGGTGTGAGCGTAGGCAGAGACCAGCAAGCGACCCGGCAAGGCTCAACACCCATGCGCATGCGCGTGTCTGTCCCGCGCACATCCAAACCAGGGTGCCCGGCAGAAACACTGTTGCATCGCGGCGACATGTTTACTCTCTTTCGTGTTGCACGGCGATTTTGGCCGCGCGGTGCCCGCCCAGCTCTGGCCCGGCAGGCAGCGACCGGTTTAGTGTCCGTCGCGGGCGCGACTGTCGTGGCGGCGAATGAAATGCGGGCGTATGTCCATGCGTGAGACGAAGCATCCCGTCAGAACTGTCCTGCTCACCCTTTGCGTCTTGTCGGGCGTTGCTTTTGTATTCGCATCGTCACCCGCCCGGGCGCTCGATGGAACCGATACGCCAGCCAGCATCAAGCCCGCCTTGCCGCTCTATAAAAATTCGCTGCATGCGCTGAACCAGGCGATCGAGGGGTTGCGCGCCGGGGATGCCGCGTCCTCCATCGACGCCTTGAAATATGCCGCAGCCGGGGGCCAGTCGCTCGCGCAATGGAAGCTCGGCCGCATGTATGCTGCTGGCGAGGGTGTCCCGCACGACGACGCCAAGGCTTATGATTACTTCCTGCAGATCGTGAACAATTACGACGAGGACACGGCCTCCCGGCGCGAGATCGGCATTGTCGCCAGCGCCTATGTCGCGGTCGGGGTCTATTCGCTGAACGGCCTGCCACAGGTTCAGCTGAAGGCGGACGTGTCGCGTGCGCGGGAGCTGTTCCATTTCGCCGCCTCCACCTTCGGCGACTCCAATGCGCAATATAATCTGGCACGCATCTATCTGGATGCCGCGGGCGTGAAGCGCGATCCGCGTCAGGCCGCAGGATGGCTCTATCTCGCAGCCGAAAAGAACCACACTGAATCGCAGGCCTTGCTGGGCAATCTTTTATTCACCGGGCAGGGTGTGCAGAAAAATCGTGCCCGCGGCCTGATGTACCTGACCATGGCGGTCGAGAATGCCGGCGAAGACCCCAAGAATCGCTGGGTTGCGGAGTTGCGCGAGAAGGCCTTGAAGGCCGCCTCGGATGGCGAACGTCAGGCCGCCGGCGATTTGCTGGTGCAGTACATCAGCCGCCGCTGACGGTGCCAGTCACGCCGCGCCGGCATCCAGTTGCTGCTGGACGAGTTTTGGATGCACCGCCGCCGTTTCGATCTCGAGTTCCGGGATAGCGACAATCCGGCAGCCCTGATAATCCGTCCGGACGACGATCATTCCCGTCTCTTCCATATGCGACAGCAGGCGCCGCGCACGTCCCGGCGAATGACTGCCGAAGAAACGCGCGATCTCGTCGTCGTTCGGGCAGACGTTTTCGGTGACGGCGGCGCGCGCCAGCATAAGAAACGGCCCGCGCATGTCGTCGGGCAGGCGGTCCGAAATCTCGGTGGCGCGCGTCCATTTCAGATCGTCGGCATTGTCGGGGGCCGTTGCACGGGCGCGCGCGATGGTCATGCGGCGGCGGAAGGTGTGCGCATCGGGCAGGTCCGGTCCCAGCCGCCTGATGCGGCAGCGCACGAGAAAATCGCGATGCAATGGCAGGGGCGGCAGGGTGCCCGCGTTCGGGTCGGCGATAATCTGCTGGATGATCTCCTCCAGCGCCGCATCGCGCTCCTCCGCCGTCAGTTCGGGCGGCGGCGCGGCGGCAAAGCTCGGCAGCGGTGCGGCGTCGATGCGCGCAAACACGTCGTCGGCCGGCTCGCTGCGAACCCGGCGCGCGCGCATGGGCGGCGGCGGGCCATCGCTGCTCGTGAAGATCAACCCGTGTGCGGCACCGTCCTCGCTGGCGTCGGGCAGTGGCAGGAGCTTCGGGGCACTGCCGCGATCCGAGGTCTCCACCGCTCCGATGCGCATGGTGAGCGGGCGGCGCGCAATGGCGGGCCCGAGCCCGACAAAAGCGCCGCGCTGCAGGTCGCGGAACATTTCCGCCTGGCGGCGCTCCATCCCAAGCAGGTCGGCGGCGCGCGCCATGTCGATGTCGAGGAAGGTGCGGCCCATCAGGAAATTGGAGGCTTCGGCCGCGACATTCTTGGCAAGTTTTGCCAGTCTTTGGGTCGCGATGACTCCAGCCAGCCCGCGCTTCCTGCCACGGCACATGAGGTTGGTCATGGCAGCCAAGCTTTGCCGGCGGGCGTCGTCGGAGGCGTCGGCAGCGGCGGCGGGCGCAAACAGCTGGGCTTCGTCGACGATGACGAGCACGGGATACCAATAGTCGCGCTCGGCCTCGAACAGGCCATTGAGGAAGGTGGCCGCGCCGCGCAGCTGGGCGTCGACCTCGACGCCCTCCAGATTGAGGATCACCGAGACACGGTGCTGGCGCACGCGGGTGGCGATGGCGGAGAGCTCATGCTCTGACTGCGCTGCATCGACCACGACATGGCCGTAGCGGTCCGCCAGAGAGACGTAATCGCCCTCGGGGTCGATGACGACCTGCTGCACGAGCCCGGCGCTCTGCTCGAGCAGTCGGCGCAGCAGATGCGACTTCCCGGACCCGGAATTGCCCTGCACCAGAAGACGGGTGGCGAGGAGCTCCTCCAGATCGATCAGGGCGGGGCTCTGCGCGCCCGTGACGCCAATGTCGATATGCGTGCTCATGCGTGCAGGCGGACTCCGGGTTGGGGAACAGCTTTGGGGATTAGCACGGATGGGCGAACGGATCAGGCTGGGCAGGGGCGGTATGCACAGGTAACGAGGGTGTCGGTTATCGAGCCCCCAAGGTTTACGGCCCCCCCGGCATGGGCTATTGCAAGCCTCCCGTTCCGGATAAGCCCACCAAGGAGGCCCACATGTCCGAAGGCACCACCCTTACCCTCGAAACCACGCAGGGCCCCGTCGTCATCAAGATGCGTCCGGACCTCGCGCCAAACCATGTCGCCCATATCCAGAAGCTGGTCGGCGAAGGTTTTTATGATGGCGTCGTGTTCCATCGCGTCATCGACGGCTTCATGGCGCAGACTGGCTGCCCGCATGGCACCGGCACCGGCGGCTCGAGCTACCCGAACCTGAAGCAGGAGTTCAACATCGCCCCGCACGTGCGCGGCACGGTGTCAATGGCCCGCGCGGCGAGCCCTGACAGCGCCAATTCGCAGTTCTTCATCTGCTTCGACAATGCCCGCTTCCTCGACAAGCAGTACACC
>CAIWVR010000368.1 GCA_903916165.1 uncultured Hyphomicrobiales bacterium
ACCTTTTCGGCCTTGGGAAGGAGACTTTTTATATTCATGATATCTAATTTAGTAGCTTCTAATTTAAAGAGCAAGAATTTTTTTGATAAAAAGGACGGGTTCCGTCTGACGGGCTGACAAGCCTTCCATCCACGCTATAATGCTGCCAAACGGCGCCTCGAGACGCCGCCTTTGGGGAGGAAAAACGTCATGGCGCGTCTGTCAGCTGTTTTCGCGGCGTCGATTGCAGGGCTCCTGCTCAGCCCCCTTCCCGCCATGGCCGACAAGAGCCAGCCGCTCGTCGAGCGCAAGGCGCTCTATGCGCCCTGGAATCCGGCTGACATGGCCAAGCGACGGCAGGAACAGGGGCTGATCGGCCCGGGCACCACGGCCCCCTTCCCCGCTCCGGCTTTCCCATCCTACCTGAAAAAGCCCGAAACGATCGACAAGCTCATGCCCTCGGCACGTTCCGCCTCGCGGCAGACCGGCGGTCGGACGCCGCTCGGGCTCGTGGAGGCTGGCAAGCAATTGCTGATCGTCGTCGGCGAGATCCGCGATTCCAAACCCAATATGATGGTGCAGGAAGCGATCAAGCGCGCAATGGAAGAGCGCGGCGTGAAGACAACCGTCCTCACCATCTGGGAACTGCTCGGCCTGACCGAGACCGAATATTTCGAATATCGCGACGGCATCCGCACCTATTCGATTGCCGATGGCCAGCGCGAGCTGGAATATTTCTTCAATTTCACCGGCTTCGTTCCAGACCCGACAAAGGGTCGCGACTGGGTGCGCCAGCAGGATCCCGAACTGTATCAGGCGACCTGGGCACCGCCGAAATTCGACAATCCGCGCTATTCGCAGATCGCCAAAGATTACAATGACCTTGTGCCAGATCGCCTGAACGCTTGGCTCGACAAGCATCCCGAGATCAGCTGGATCGTCTGGCGGTCCGGCAACCGGCCCAATACCCGCAAGATGCTGAAGCAGCATGGCGAGCGCTTTCTCGGCAATTACACCTATGTCGACCTGTTCGACCTGATGGGACAGGTGCCCGATTTCCCCGCCGACGTCTGGCGCCTGGTGGAATCGAAGACCATCGAGCCGCTGGCCTATGTCGACCGCGCGGAAGTCACCGATCCCGAGGGCACCGCCTTCGGCTATGACATCACCGAAGAAGCCGCCAAGGGCTGGGCGGAAGGCGTCTACAATCAGGGCCATCTCTACATGTTCCCGCCGCAGGCGACGGGCCGCACGCCCTATTCCATGGTGGAATATCCGGTGATGAGCGGCCGCTACATCCCGCCCGTGCAGGCGGAGGTGAAAGGCATTATAGCCTCCACGTCGAGCCATGCAGCGACCTACCCGCGCATCGAAGTCAGCCTGAAGGACGGCCTCATCGCAGACATCAAGGGCGGCGGGCTTTATGGCGAGGGACTGAAGCTGTTCCAGAATTATCCGGGCACGAAAGAACTGACCTGGCCGATGCAGAAAAAGCCCGGCTATTGGTGGCTCTATGAAGCCGGCATGGGCACCAACCCGAAATATTTCAAACATCCGGGCGAGGTGACCGACGGCAATAATCTTTCCGAACGCAATGTGGCCGGCGTCATCCACTGGGCCTTCGGTGCCGAGGTCGCGATGGGACCTGATGCGGTTGGGCCCTGGGCCAAGGAGACCGAGGATTTCACCGCCAAGCACAATGTGCCCAAGGGCCATTCGATGCATCAGCACAATCTGCTGCCGACCTATCAGGTGCGCGTGCGCGATCTCGACCAATGGATCACGCTTCTCGAGCATGGCGGACTGACGTCGCTGAAGGACACCTACGCCCGCGCGCTGGCCTCGCGCTACGGCAATCCCGACCGCGTGCTCAACCGCGATTACGTGCCCGAAATGCCGGGCATCAACGCGCCGGGCAGCTATGACGCCTATGCGCGTAACCCCGGTGCCTACTGGACCAAATGGGCCGAAGGTATTGAGAATGGCTCCAACAAATTCTTCAAGCCCTGAGCGAGGCCGCCGACATGTCATTTTCCAGGACGTCTCACCTCGTCGTTGGCGCCAGCCTGCTTGCCACGCTCGCTGCAGCCCCGCCTGCACAGGCCGACAAGGGCCAGCCCATCTCGGAGCGCAAACAATCTGTCGCGCCCTGGAACCCGGCCGACATGCCTGCTCGCCGCAAGGAATATGGCCTGATCGGGCCGGGTGCGAAAAACCCGGTGCCGCCGCCGGCCTTTCCGTCCTACCTGAAAAAACCCGACAATATCGAACAGCTGATGCCCGCCGCGCGCGCCGCCTCGCGACAAAGCCAGGGCCGCGCGCCGCTTGGTCTCGTCGATGCAGGCAAGCATCTCCTCATCGTGGTGGGCGAAATCCGCGACACGCGTCCCAACATGATGGTGCAGGAGGCTATCAAGCGTGCGATGGAAGAGCGCGGCGTCAAGACGACCGTGCTGACCATCTGGGACCTGCTCGGCATGAGCCAGGAGGAATATCTCGATTTCCGCACCGGCATCCGCACCTACACGATCGCCGACGGCCAGCGCGAACTTGAATATTTCTTCAACTATACCGGCATCATGCCAGATCCGGAAAAGGGCCGCGCTTGGGTGCGCGAACAGGATCGCGAGCTCTATGACGCGACCTGGCCGACACCAAAATATGACAATGCGCGTTACGCCCAGCTGGCGAAGGATTATGTCAACGAAGTGCCAGACCGGCTCGTCGCCTGGCTCGACAAGCACCCCGAGATCAACTGGATCGTCTGGCGCTCGGGCGGGCGCACCAACACGCGCAAATTCGTCCGCCACCACGGCGAAAAACTGCTTGGCAATTATACCTATCTCGATCTTTACGACCTGATGAGCCAGGTGCCGGATTTTCCCTCCGACGTCTGGCGCACGATCGAGACCAAGACCATCGAGCCGATCGCCTTCGCCGACCGCGCCGAGGTCACCGATCCCGAGGGCACGGCCTTCGGCTATGACCTGTCCGAGAAGGAAGCGAAAAGCTGGGCCGCGGGCATTTACAATCAGGGACATCTCTACATGTTCCCGGCCCAGGCGACCGGGCGCTTCCCCTATTCGCTGGTGGAATTTCCGGCCGTCATCGACAATTACCAGCCCCTCATCCTGCCCGAGATCAATGGCGTCGTGGCGTCCACATCGAGCCATGCCGCGACCTATCCGCGCATCGAATTGAAGATCCGCAACGGCAAGATCGCGGAGATCAAGGGTGGCGGCCTCTACGGCGAGGGACTGAAGGTCTTCCAGACCTATCCCGGCACGCAGGACCTGACCTGGCCCTATGCGCCCAAGCCCGGCTATTGGTGGCTGTTTGAGGCCGGCATGGGCACCAATCCGAAATATTTCAAACATCCCGGCGAAGTGCTCGAGGGCAACAATCTCTCCGAGCGCAATGCGGCGGGCGTGATTCACTGGGCCTTTGGCGCAGAAGCCGCGCAAGGGCCCAATGACACGCGCGAATGGTCAAAGGAGACCAATGAATTCGCAATCAAGAACAATGTGCCGCGCGGCCATTCCATGCATCAGCACAATCTGCTGCCGACCTATCAGCTGCGCCTGCGCGATCTCGACCAATGGGCGACGCTGGTCGAGCATGGTGGTCTTGCTGCCCTGAACGATCTCGGCGTGCGCGCGCTCGCCTCGCGCTATGGCAACCCGGATGTGATCCTGCGGCGCGATTATGTGCCGGCCCTGCCCGGCATCAACGCGCCGGGCAAATATGAAGATTACGCCCGCGATCCGGGCACCTACTGGACGCAGTGGGCGACCAAGATCAACGCCGGATCTTACGAATATTTCAAGCCCTGAACGGACGCGACATGAACGAACACACAGAACCTGACGCCAGCGTCCGCCTTGAAAACGTGTCCAAATATTACGAGACCGCCGCGCAACGCGTCACAGCGCTCGAAAACCTGTCATGGGCTGTGAAGCCCGGCGAAGCGGTGGCGCTGATGGGCCCGTCTGGCTGCGGCAAGTCGACGATCCTCAACCTGCTGGGCGGCATGGATCGACCCACCAAGGGCGGCGTTTTCGCGGGCGGCCGCGATGTCGGCACCATGAGCGAGCGGCAACTGGAAGACTACCGGCTCAGGAAAGTCGGTTTCGTCTTCCAGTTCTTCAATCTGATCCCCAGCCTGTCGGCGCTCGAAAACCTCGAGCTGCCGATGCTGATGGCAGGCATGGCCGCGCATGAGCGCAAGCAGCGCGCCGAAGATCTGCTCGACAGCGTCGGGTTGAAGGCCAAGGGCTACAAGCGTCCGGAGGAATTGTCGGGCGGCGAGCAACAGCGTGTCGCGGTCTGCCTCGCGCTCGTCAATGATCCGCCGATCATCCTCGCCGATGAGCCGACCGGCAATCTCGACAGCAACAATGCGAAGATCATCACCAACATCCTGATCGACCTTGCCGCGAAACGGAACAAGACGGTGATCGTCGCGTCGCACGATCCGAAGGTGGTCGAAATCTTTCCGCGCGTCTGCCACATGCGTGACGGCCTGATCGAGCGCGTGTCGTGAGCACCTCACCCGCCCGCCTTCTCCACGCCGTGCTGGGACGGCGGC
>CAIWVR010000369.1 GCA_903916165.1 uncultured Hyphomicrobiales bacterium
GATCAGTTGCCCTCCGTTGGGCCAGGGCAGGTACTCGCCGACGTTATCTCGTCAGGCGCAGTGCCCGTGATCCGGCTCACTGAGGTTTTCCGGCAAGCAGCCAAAAGCCAGATCATCACCAGCGCTCATAGGATCAATCAGGGCTTGATACCGGAGTTGGGCAAGCCTGATGGAGAAAGTGATTTCTACTTCGTGGAGGCCAATGACCCCGAGATAGCCGTCACACGCATTGTCGAGCTGGTGCAGTCCCGAATTCCAAAGCGGTTTGGATTGGACCCTATCCGCGACATTCAGGTGCTTTGCCCAATGAATCGGGGCGGGGTAGGGGCTCGATCTCTGAATGTCTCCCTACAGGCCGCGCTCAATCCTGCGGGAGATAGGAAGGTTGAGCGGTTTGGATGGACCTTTGCCCTTAAGGACAAGGTCATGCAAATCGAAAATGACTACGACAAGGAAGTCTACAATGGTGATATCGGATACGTTGAAGACGTTGATCCTGAAGCTGCTGAGCTGACCGCCAGTTTTGATGGTCGGATAGTCACTTACGGCTTTGGAGAGTTGGACACGCTGGTGCCCGCTTATGCAGCGACGATCCATAAGAGCCAAGGGTCTGAATATCCTGCCGTCGTGATCCCGGCACTGATGCAGCATTTCACCATGCTACAGAGGAACCTGCTGTACACGGGTGTCACGAGGGGGAAGAAGCTCGTCGTTCTCGTGGGACAGAAAAAAGCTGTAGCCATGGCCGTGCGAAACGTATCGGGACGGCGGAGGTGGTCGAAACTCAATGAGTGGCTTGCGCCAGTTCGGCGGGAGGGAAAAGTTGTAGTCATATGAGTGACGAGGGATTTGCGACTTTACATACCAGTTCAAGGGCGCTGCATAATTTCCTATTTCGTGGGGTGATCACCTAGAATCGTGGTGTTTCGCACGCTAACTCGACTACGATGCTGAGCGCAGTTTGTGGGGCGTTGAGGTGGCTGCTATCATACCCTCATCAGGCGCTTGGAAGGCTGTTATTTAGGATTTATTTCCAATTACACAGATGCTACACACGCAAAAATGACCCTCAAAAAAGCCCGATAAATAAGGGTTTCTGGCATTATTGACTACTATTCGCGATAATATTTTTAATTTGTACACAAGTCTTTGCGCAAAATACCCAATCCTTGTAGCGATCCAGATGGTGCGACAGGGCGCGTGCACAGGCATCGCACCCGCCGCCGGGTGAGAAGCCGACGATGATGTTCAGGGATCTGAATGCGCCACTGGCCTGCGCAAGCGCAGGCGCAAGCCAGCGGCTTTCGCACTCAGAGATTGAAGGGGATCTGCGTCGGACCGGGGCCGGGCCGGATCGCAGCGGTTTCGAGGTCGAACTGGTTCTGCGTGATGTCGCCCATGCGCTCGCTGCGCAAAATGACCGCAGTGGAGCGCGTCGGGCCGCCCTGTTCGGCGTGAATGGCCCAGGGGGCTACAATATCGACCTTGCCGGTTGACCCGATTGTGACCGACGTCATTTTGACATCGGCGCGTTCGGTGCTCGTGCCATCGTCGATCCGCTCGTAGCGTTCAAGGCTTTCGGTGCCGGTGAGCACGCCATAGACGACCCAGGCCGAGGCATGATCGTGGACGCTGCCCCGGCGACCTGGGATGCGCACGACGCCATTGATCGCAAAGCCATAGTCCGGGTCCACATAGAACAGCAGGTTCTTGCGCCCCTCCGTCGACGGCCAGGTTTCGGAGCGCGTCTGCAGGTCCTCGTCCTTCAGAAGGTCGCTGAGGAAGGGCATGGCTTTTTCCATGCGGGTCTGCGTGTCGGATTCATGGGCCCAGATGTCCCGGAGCTGGTCAATAAACGTCTGGAAGACGGGCAGGCGAGGGGCGTCCATGGTGGTATTCCTTTTCTGATGTGCTTGCTGCGCAGGCTCATTCGTGAACCGGCGCACCTTCGATAGTGCAGCGGCGGAGCATGCGGTCTTCTTCTTTGGGGAAATAGGTGCGTGCGTGGATCGTCGCGAGATTATCCCACATGACGAAGTCGCCGAGCTGCCATTCATGCTCGTAGACGGTCGCGGGATTTTCGCCGATCTCGTAGAGTTCGGCGAGGATCTCGTCGCTGTCCTGCGCTGAAAAACCCTCGATGCGCGCAGTCATCAGGCGATCGACAAACAGCGACTTGCGGCCGGTGCGCGGGTGCGTGATGAAGACCGGGTGAAACCAGTGCGGCACTTTTGAGATGTCGGTGTTGGCGTCGACCTTTTCATTGCGCTTGTATTCATGCACATGCAGCGCGCGCTTGCCGGTCAGCACCTTTTTCAGGCGTTCGGGCACGGCGTCATAGGCCTTGTACATGTTGCCGAATAGCGTGTTGCCACCGGTCGAGGGGAGTTTCAGGCCGTAGATGAACGTGTATTTATACGGGCGCTCGCTGTAGCCGGAATCGATGTGGAACCACATGTCGCCATCGCCAAAGGCGCCAAGCGGCACGCCGTTTTCCTTCATGTTGGAGACCAGCAGCACGCGCGGATCGAGTTGCAGCTTGCCCTCGACAAGGTCGCGCAATTGCTCGGGCGCTTTCTTGCGTGCGCCCAGTTCACCGAAATTGGCCGCAAAGCGAAGCTGGTCGTCCTGCGAAATATCCTGTCCGCGAAACAGGAGCACGAGATGTTCGTCCCAGGCTTGCTGGATCGTCGCGACCTGCGCGGGCGTGAGATCTCTCGTCAGGTCCGCGCCCATGATCTCTGCGCCGCAGGCGTTGCCGAGGGGTCGCACGGTGAGCCCGCGATCGGTGACGATCGTCATGTTTCTCTTCTCCCGGGGTCCGCTTCGCTGAACGAAACGGGATTTTTGTTTTGCCGGTCGAGCGTACCACGGGTCGAAAGGCGGTCAAGCGCGTGGCATGATGCTGTGCTCGCAATGACGAAATGAAAAAAGGCCCGGATTGCTCCGGGCCTTTGCATGTCGCGATCCGAAAAGATCAGACCGAATAATACATGTCGAACTCGACCGGATGCGGGGTCATTTCGAAACGCATCACGTCCTGCATCTTCAGCTCGATATAGCTGTCGATGAAGTCGTCGTTGAACACGCCGCCGGCCTTCAGGAAGGTGCGGTCCTTGTCGAGGTTGGACAAAGCTTCGCGA
>CAIWVR010000370.1 GCA_903916165.1 uncultured Hyphomicrobiales bacterium
CTGTTTCACCCATGGCGGAGCTCGCCCAAACAAGCCCTCCAACAAGAGCGAGACGGCTCATAATAGACCGGAAAATAGCACTGTCTTTCTTTTATGAATTTTTCCGGGCGGCCTTACCTGGCCGCGCGCGGCATCCTGGTGGTGTTCTTTTCAATCCACTCCAAAATCCAATCGGCGACCTGGAGATTGTTCGTATCCATCATCATCATATGCGTATTGCCGCGCACGCCTTTTTCATAGGTGGCAAGAAACGCGCTTTTGCCGCCAAGATTGGCCACTTGCGCAACGGCCTTGCGGCACTCTTCGTCGCCATTCCAATTGTGATCACCGGCCACATTGAGCCAGGCCAGACGCGTCATCGCCCTGGCTTGATCAGCCGACAAGCCGCAGCCTGAGCGGCCTTCAACGCTGATGAGCGCTTTCACGAGATCTGGACGCGCGAGCGCGGTTTGCGTGCCATAAGTGCCAGATTGCGAATGGACCATGACCATGGAAGGGCCGATCTTATCGAGCAGAGCCACCAGAGCTTGCACGGTTTTCTGCGGTGCCTTCAGCGTCACTTCCGTATTGGGAACGAGCTGGGCCATATATTGATCGAGATATTTTTGTGGGAATTTTGAATCCGCCCACCATTCATCGGGCTTGGGACCAAAGCGAAAGACGCCCCAGGCACGCTCATAGGTGAATTGAATAATGCCACCTTTAGGAAGGAGGCTCGCATCACCTTTGGCTTGCGCCTGATTGATCGCTTCAGGGTTCCAGCCCGAACGGGCGCGCCCGGCATGGTCAATCACATAGACTGTGTAACCCTTGCGCAGAAAATGCTGTTTCCAACCCTCGCGTCCATCCGGGGTTGTGTCATAGGTTTTGCCCGTATGGCCCGAGCCATGCACCATGATCACCGGCAGCGCCCCGGCCTTGCGCTTTTTGGGCACGGCATATTCAACATACATCTGGTTGGCGATGACGCGACCGGCTGGCGCATCGCCGCCGGGATTTTCCGAGCGCACCACTTCGCCATTGATGAAGAAGCTTCCCTGATCTTTGAGGGCAGGCGGCTCTATGGCCAAGCCCTGCGACATCAGCGACACAGTCGCCGCGCAAAAAGACAGCAGGCGGCTGCCAGAAGCCTTGGGCCACATCAGAACATCTCCCCATTGATTTTTATCATCAGGCGAATTCGGCGCCCCTGCGTTTTTTAGTCCCTCGAGGTTAGCGTCCCCACGGCGCGCCACAAGAGCGCCGCCCTACGACTTTGGTTCATAGATTGGGCTGATCCACACCCATTGAAGGATGCCTCGTCTGCTCCATCCCTTTTCTGTTCCTGGCATGAGGCCGTGTCCACGCAGATTCCGCGCCCCACGCCTGAGCGTGCCGCAACTTGCGATTGACCCCAAGCCCGCGCCCGGCTTACCGTCAGCCGTCTGATCAAGCAGGGCTGGGCGTCTCAGAACCCGCTGCAGGACAGTCCCGGAATGGCCTTTCCATTCCCGTGCGGTGGTCGAGAGAAGGTCTCGACCCGCTTACAAGGAGGAACCTATGATGCAGCGATCCCGCGCTTTGGCCCTGTCCTTGACGCTGATGGGAGGAACCATTTTGTCGCAACCTGTATTCGCTGCAGACACAACGTTCAAACTTGAAGAGGCGACGATTGCCGACATTCAGCAGGCGATCTCTTCAGGGTCGCTGACAGGTGCGGCGCTGGTCCAGCTTTATCTCGATCGCATCGCCGCCTATGACAAGGCCGGACCCAAGATCAATTCGATCATCACCGTCAATCCGAAGGCGAAAGACGAGGCTGCGGCCCTCGATCTGGAACGTGCCCAGAAGGGTCCGCGCGGACCCCTGCATGGAATTCCGGTGCTGCTCAAGGACAATGTCGACACGTTCGACATGCCGACATCGAATGGTTCGGCAATCATGAAGGATGCGATCCCGACCAGGGATGCGCCGATCACAAAGGCGCTTCGTGATGCGGGCGCCATCATCCTCGGCAAGGCCGCGATGGGAGAATTTGCCGGTGGCAGCTACAATTCGGTCACTGGGCAGACGCTCAATCCGTTTCACCTGAAGCGCAATACGGGTGGCTCAAGCTCAGGCTCGGGTGCGGCCATCTCGGCCAATTTCGCCGTGCTGGCAATCGGCACCGACACGAGCACGTCGGTGCGTGGTCCTTCAAGCTATACGGGCATTGTCGGCATGCGGCCGACGACGGGTTTGATCCCGCGTTCGGGCATTGCGCCAAAAAATCTGAACTTTGACAGCGCAGGCCCCATGGCGCGCAACGTCACCGACATGGCGCTGATGCTCAATGTCATTGCCATGCGAGACGCCGCTGACCCGCTGAATGTGCAGACCTGGGCGGAACTCGACAAGCGCGATCCTTCGGCAAAGACCGGCGTGGATTATACGAAAGCGCTTAACCCGAACGCCATCAAGGGCAAGAAATTTGGCATCGCGCGCGATTTGTTTGAGGGCGATCCTGAAATTGTCGCGCTGGCCGAGAAGGCTGTTGCGGACATCCGCAAGCTTGGTGGCGAAACGGTCGATATCAAATTCGATGCAAACTTCATCGAGAACCACCTGCGCGGCGGCGTCACGAAGATGCGTAATCTTTCGGACTATCGTTTCCGCGAAGACTGGGAAAAATATCTGGCTACATTCCCGAGCCCGAAGGTGCCCAAGACAGTCGCCGAATTCATCCGCATCTACGAGACGGAAGTGATGAAGTCGTCGCTGCCGGTGGAAGACAGCGTGATGCGTCTGCTCAAGACATCCATGACGACATCAACCTCGGCGCCGGAATATAAGGAGTTCCTTGAAAAGCTGATGCCGCAATGGGCTGCCGAGAAACTGGCGGTCTTCGAGCGCTACGGGATCGACGCGCTTGTCTTCCCTTATGTGCCGACCTTCGCACTGCCCATCAGCAATCCGGCCTACAAGATCGACGATCCGACCTTCGTCAAATCTGAAGCACCTGTGCCGGCCACCATGGGCGGCTACAGCTCGGTCGGCTTCCCGTCGATCGTCGTTCCGATGGGCTATGGCACGCAGGGACTTCCGATGACAATCACATTCTTCGGCAAGCCTTATGAGGATACGAAGGTGCTTGGCTTCGCCTATGCCTACGAGCAGGCGACGAAACACCGCAAGCCTTCCCCCATCGTGCCGCCGCTGAGTGGCGAGTCAATCGTGCGGAAGTAGCAGTGAAAAAAAGCAGCGCATGGAGACCATGCGCTGCTGATGGGTTCCAGAGCCATCGCAAAGATGAAAAGCCACGTCATGTGCGCCGCACAAGATGAAAGAAAGCCGATAGGGCTTTATTCAGTCCACTGCACGATAGGGGCGAACAGATCGTCGATCGGCCTGGAGGCGGGCAGGAAATGTTGATCCACCAGATAGCGCATGAAAGCGGTGAGGATCGGCCTGTTGGCCTTCAGGCCATAAGGCCACGGATCTGGACCCATGAGCTTTTCCATATCGGCCATTTCGTCATATAGCCAGGGCAGCATCATCTTTTGCGCGCCCGAATATTTCAGATTGCGAATTGCGATCTTTTTCGACTCTTCGCACGCCTTGAAAATACTTTCGGCGACCCAAGGATGCTCCGCGTAGAAGTCTTCGTGCATCACAAGCGTGTGCATGATCGGATGGAAACCGGTGCGCTGGTAGAAGTCACGCTCCTTTTCCCGATAGTCCGGGAACAGGCGCACGACATTGTGGCCGCGATCAAAGGAATTTGGCCGACGCGCGCCGAAATAGGCATCGATCTTGCCCGCTTCAAGCAGATTGTTCAGCGTCTGATCTTCCGGGATGAGTTCGAGCGAAACGTCCTGGAGCGGCCGCAGATCCATCTCGTCGTCTGCCGGTCGTGGATCGTTGACACCGCCCTCAACCCAGTGGATCGTGTCAAGGTTGACGCCGTAATCGTCTTGCAAGATGCCCCGCACCCAGACGCCCGCCGTCTGGCGGTATTCCTGCACGCCGACGCGCTTGCCTTCGAGATCCTTTGGCGATTTGATGCCGGAGTTCTTGTTGATGAATATATAGCCGTGCCGGAATACGCGCGAGGGAAAGACCGGGATCGCGATGTAGGGAAACTCGTTGCGGCTGCGCATGATCATGTAATGCGCAAGCGACATTTCCGCTATATCGAACGAACGCGTCTTGATCATCCGCGCGAAGATCTCGGGCGAGGACTGGATTCCAAGATAGCGAAGCGCGATTCCCTCGGGCTGGATGTGCCCTTGTGACAGAGCTTCCATACGGTCGTAAGGGCCGCAAGCCATAGTGATCGGCAAACGTGTCATCGGCTGTCCCACAATGTGTTGACCCCCAGATTAGGGCCCGGCACCCCCCTGTCAACCGCATTGACGCGCTTGGGCGATTGGCCAATGATCATGCACACGAGCGGTGGACGTCAGGTGGCATGATGAGCGACGCGCAGTGAACAGATGATTATTCGAGCATTCCCTTCCGGGTCTATACCGATCCCGAAGTCTATGCGCGCGAGCAGCAGACAATCTTTCGTGGGCCGACGTGGAATTTCCTTGGCCTGGCGTGCGAAATCCCCAATCCGGGCGATTACAAGAACACTTGGGTCGGCGACGCGCCAGTGATCATGGTGCGCGCCGAGGACGGTTCGATCAACGCCGTGGTGAACCGGTGCAGTCACAAAGGCGCATTGGTCTGCTACAAGCCGCGCGGCAATATACGTGAATTCGTATGCGTTTATCACAATTGGACATATGATCTCGCCGGCCGGCTGACCGGCATTGCATTTCGCAAGGGCGTGGACGGCAAGGGCGGTTTGGCGGCCGATTTCGACATGAGCGGGCATGCGTTGGAGCGGCTGCGTGTCGAGACCTATTGTGGGCTGGTGATGGGAACGTTCAGCGACAAGACGCCGCCTTTCGCAAGCTATATCGGGGCCGAACTCACCGGCAACATTGATCGCGTCTTTATCAAACCACTCAAGGTACTTGGTTATCACAGCCAGATTTTGCCGAACAATTGGAAGCTTTACGCCGAGAACAACAAGGATTCCTATCACGCCAGCCTGTTGCATGTCTTCCACAACACGTTTGGCGTGGTGCGGCCAAATATGGGTGGCGGCGTCAAAATCTCGCCGGACGGATGGCATCACCTCAGCTACACGGTGCGCAATGCCAATTCGAATGACGCCGTCAAAAGCGAGCAGGTTCGTTCGTTGAAGGAGTCCTATCGGCTGAACGACGTGCGCATGATGGAGCACAAGCTCGAACTTGGGGATCTGACAACCAATGCGATCCAGACGATCTTTCCCACGCTGGTGGTCCAGCAGATCCTGAATGCGCTGGCTGTCCGTCAGCTTGTGCCCAAGGGACCCGATCAAAGTGAATTGCTGTGGACCGTGCTGGGCTTCGAGGATGACGATGCCGACATGCAGGAGCTTCGTTTGCAGGTGAACAATCTCGTGGGACCTGCTGGACTGATCTCGATGGAAGATGGTTGCGTTGGCGGCTGGGTGCAGCGCGCCGCTTATGCCGACCCTGACGCCCGCACCGTGATGCCGATGGGCGGAACCAGCATTGAGGCGATCGAAGGCTCACGTGTTACCGAGGCGGCAGTGCGCGGATTCTGGAAAGGTTGGACCGATTGCATGACGCCGGGGGAGGGGGCATGACGGATTTGGCTCCAGAGGTTTCGCCCGCACTGCATATGGAGGTCTCCGAACTCTACGCTCGTTATGCGGAATGTCTCGACGATGGACGCTTCGAGGACTGGCCGTCGTTTTTCGCCGCCCATGCGACCTATCGCGTCACAACGCGCGAGAACCAGGATGCCGGGCTGCCATTGTCAATGATCTATTGTAACGGGCGCGGCATGATGCAAGATCGCATCTCTGCGCTTCGCATGGCGAATATTTATGAGCCGCATGTTTATTGTCACATGACCAGCGGGGTGCGCGTGGAATCGCACAACGGCCCTGACGTGACGGTGCGCAGCGCCTTCAGTGTGATCAGGACCATGACAGAAGGGGCATCATCTGTTTTTGCGTGCGGACGCAGTTTTGATGTTCTGACACGCGAAAGCGGCATGCTGCTATTTCGTCAGCGTCTCCTGGTTCTCGATTCACGGCAAATCCACACGCTTCTGGTGATCCCGCTCTAGGCGGTCGTGGATGGAGGCGGAAGCTTGGGGCCCGCGTGTGATGGCTGCGATGTGGCGATGGATGGCAAGCTGAAGATCAGCGACGCCATTGACGGGGCTCCGGGCGAAGACGCCGTGCTGTATTGGTCACGAAATCGCGACGGTGTTCTGCGCGGTCCGGTCTTAATTTCTCAGGCCTGATCCATCATATTGCTGGCATGCGCCTGCCGATTCCCCTTCATGTTGTCACACTCGTGGTTTGTGCTGCAGCGCTTGTCTTGACATCGCGCACGGCCTATCGCGAGGCGCAGGCGTTCGATGACCCTGTGGCACGGGTCGATCTCGCCATCGAACACGAGCTGACGTCTGCGCGCCTCGTGCAGGAAATCGATGAAGCGCTTCAGGCAGCCGATCTTGATCTGGCCGACAGTTTCGTCGCCCTGGCTCGGGGGCGCGGGGTCACGGTGCCAGCGGAGCTGACGGAGCGGCTCACCACCTTGCGGGACGACATCTGGGGCCGCGCGGCGCGTGACTTCAAGGATGGGTTCACGGAGAAGGACCTGCGCTCCGGGATAGGGATGTCGGGTGCCATCGTCGCCGACCTGTCCGGGTTCGGCGACCTTCGCGACCTTGCGAGCGAGGGCAATAAATGGATGAAGGGACAGGACACTGACACGCTTGTGCTTGGGCTGTCGGCGGCCGGTCTGGCGGTGACGGCGGTGACCTGGAGTTCGCTCGGGGCCGCCTTGCCTGCGCGCATTGGCCTGTCGCTCACCAAAAGTCTGCAGAAATCCGGGCGGCTGTCTCAACCGCTGGCTCATGCGCTGGTGCGTTTGACCGGCGAGGCGCTCAATCCTGACGCCCTGAGCACCAGCCTTGCCTCGCTGCGGCGGCTTGATTTCAGTGCTGCGCGCGCGTCGAGTGGACGCCTGCTGCGGCCCGCGGCGCTGACCGAATTGCGGCAGCTCGGGACAGATGTTTCTTTTTTATACAAGCGAACCGGCGTACGTGGCGCGCAGGACGCTCTCTCTATGGCTGCGAGCAGTGCGGAGGTCCGCGCCGCAGCGCGGATCGCGGCGGCGAAGGGGTTGCAGACGCGCGCTGTCCTGAAGGTGTTCGGACGTGGCGTTCTGATCGCAGGCAGCCTCAGCCTGACGCTCGCCGGGTGGCTGTTCAGCTTTGCCGCCTGGTTCTTTGCGGCAGCCTCCTTCGCCCGACGGTTGGGAGAGAGGATCGGTCGCAGGCTTTTCGCGCCTCGCCCAAGAGCAGCCAGTGTCGCTGACGCCTGACCGGATGGGCGCGGCGGCAAGGGGCGAGCGAAGCCGACGTCACGACATTGCGCGCGGTCAGACGGCCCAGGGCCGACGGCAGATGGTCGGATGACGGGCTTGCGCAAACCGGTCAAAGACGGCTTGCTGAATGAGTCTGTTCCCTATATGTTCTTGCCACTTGAGGGTCAGATTCAATCTCAAACAGGGGCCTCCCATGGCTGATCAGCTCGTGATCACCGAGAAAACCAGTCAGGCCAGAGACGTTCGCGCTGCCGTGGGGTCTCGCTATGGCTACATCCTTCCAGCCGAAGGACATTTGTTTGATCTTGAGGAGCCTGAGGATGTCGTTCCAGAATGGAAGCGCTGGTCGGCGATCCTGCTTCGCCCTGAGGGGCTCTACGCCACACGCCCCGCTGACGGCGGCCATAAGGCGACCAAGCTCAAGGCGATTCGCGAGGCGCTGCTGACGGCAAAGCGCGTTTGGCTCGCCACCGATTGCGATCGCGAAGGTCAATTGATCGGTCAGGAAATACTCGAGCATTATAAATACGGGGGCGAGGTCATGCGGGTGCTGTTCACCGCGCAAGATTCCCAGACCATTCGGGACGCCTTCGGGCGCGCAAAGCCAAATTCGGAATATTCCCGCCTCTACGCCGCCGCCGTCGCACGCCGGCAAGCCGACCAGATTTACAATCTATCGCTCACCCGCACCGCAACAGTGATCCTCGGGCAGGGCACGCGCGGGGTGATCGGGGTTGGCCGGGTCAAGACGCCGACACTGGCAATTGTGTGCAAGCGTGAGTTGGAAATTCGTGACTTTGTATCCGTCACATATTTTGAAATTGTCGCGACTGCCAGGGTTGCTGGCGGCGAATTCCAGATGCGTTACGCGCCACAGGACCGAATCCTTACACGGGACAACGCCGACATCATTGTCGGCTCGGCTCTTGGTTTTCAGGGCCCGCTGAGCGTGCGCGTTGAGGACAAGAGGCAAGGCCCGCCAAAGCTGCACGATCTCCCGTCACTGCAGAAACTATGCTCATCGAGGTTCGGCTGGTCCGCTGCCAAGACGCTTGAGGTCGCGCAGGAACTCTATGACGGCCAGGGCAAGAAGATCATCACCTATCCCCGCGCCGAGGTACGCTATCTTCCGGAGACACTGATCCCGGACGTGCCGAAGCTTGTGGCAGGCCTTCAGGTGGGCCAATCATTCAAGGAGATCCCGGTGCCGACGCCGCCCTTTATCCGCAAGGGCGCGCATGGGTCATTCCACGATAAAGGCCTCGAGGGTGCCAGCCATCATGCCGTCATCCCCAATGTCAATTCTGTCGACGACCTGCGTGAGGTCTGGCCGCGGCTTTCAATCGACGAGAGGAAGCTATTCGATGTGATCGCACGGGCCTACCTCGCTTCCGTCATGCCGGACTTCCGCTACCGCCAGACAACAGCGACACTCGACGTCGCGGGTTTTCCGTTTAAGGCTACAGGTCGTCAGCCCATTGACCTTGGCTGGCGCGCAGCTTTTCCGGAATGGGCGCCCGCCGACGAAAAGGGGGATGACGCGCAATTGCTCCCGGCAATGAAGAAGGGTGAGATCGCCCAGCTGCACAATCCCAGGGTCGAGGACAAGGAAACCCGCCCGCCGCCGCGTTACAATGAGGGCACATTGATCGAGGCGATGCAGAATGCTTGGCGCTTTGTCGAGGATGAGGTGCTGCGCGACCGCCTGAAGGAGGCCAAGGGGATCGGCACACCAGCAACGCGGGCAGACATTATCGGTGGTCTCAAGCGCCAGGACTTTCTGGTTGCGCAGGGCAAGAATATCGTCCCCACAGACACCGGACTCAAACTGTTTGGTGTCCTCAAGCAGGCTGATCCAGCCTTGGTAGATCCGGGTGTGACCGCGCAACTCGAATGCCTGCTCGACGACGTCGTGATTGGTAAGCAGGAGATGGTCGGCGCCATTGATGCGGTGTGCGATGTTGCCCAGCGCATCATCGGCAAGCTGAAGAACGGTGCGCTGGGCGGGGGAGCCCCATTGCTCGGGCCTGGCTTTGGGGGTGCCGGTGGAAACCGACCGCCCACGCCTGCGATGAAACGTTTTGCCGTCACCATCTCACGCCAGAAACGCGTGAGCCTGCCGGCTGGTTACGCAACATCCGGCTCCATATGCCGGGCGTTTCTGCAGCAACACGCGCCCAAGAAAACGGGCGAGACAGGCTCGATTGAGCCAGTCTCATCGGCAGGCATGTCCGATGGGGTGGATGAAAACCAGAGCGCGATGGTGGTCCAGTCGCGCGCCAAACGCGTCAGAAAAGCAGCGACATTGCCGACGCAGGTCACTGAGGCACCTGCCAGGCGCATGCGTCAACCGAAGGCTGCGACGGCTTCTGGCACTGATGCTCCATCATCTGCGTCACAGAAACCGGCTTCGGAAAACACCCGGCTGACGATTCCATACGGCAACAAGGATGTGGCTCAGAAGCTCGGTGCCCGATATGCAGCAGGTGGATGGTATGCGCCGCCGGGCGTTGATCTTGCTGCCTTCAGCGCGCAGGGGTGGCTGTAGAGGTTGGACTTTACCTGGCCGGCATGTAGGGCCCGCCCTCGCACACCACCGCAGCCGCCCGCACGCCTCGAGCGACTTTTTCCGGAGCGGTTGCCCCGACACCGGGTTACATGAATCTGACGGCTATCGGGAACAGGCGGCTTGCCGGGGCCAGAAAAACTGTCGCCTGCTCAAACCCGGCTCACGGAAACGTTCCACAGGGGCAAGATCACTGGCCCACTGGCCACGATTCGGCTAGACACGGGCCGTGGCCCCTTGGCGAAACTGGTAAACGCAGTCGACTTAAAATCGACCGCCTCTGGCTTGCGGGTTCGACCCCCGCAGGGGCCACCATTCTTTCGACGCTTGCTCTTTTTGGCTTGTCGCCGTGACAGTCGGCTTGTCTCCGGGCTGGCGCGGGTACATGCTGCTCCCAACGAAAAAACACTTCAGGGAGGCAAACTCATGTGGACCCACATGCGCATGGGGGCGATGGCGCTGGCGGCGTCGGCTGTCGCATTTTCGCTCGGGACGGCACGCGCCGACGAGCCTTATTTTCGCGGCAAGCGCATCACCGTTCTCATCAATTATGCCGCGGGCGGACCAACCGACATCGAGGGGCGGCTGTTTGCCAAGCATGTGGTGAAGCATCTCGAGGGGCCAGCCAGCCTGATCGTCCAGAACATGGACGGCGCGGGCGGGCTGATCGGCACCAATTTTCTCGGCGAGATCGCGCCCAAGGACGGCACGACATTCGGCTATTTCACCGGCCAGATCTGGCGCTCCATCAACGATCCCGCGCCGCGCCGGGTCGAGTTCAAGTCCTATGAGTTCATCGCCTACCAGCCCGGCACGACGATCTATTTCGCGCGCACCGACATCAAACCGGGCCTGAGGAGCGCGCAGGATTTCGGCAGGGCGGAAAATGTAATTTCCGGCGGGCTCGGCGTCGACAATGCCAAGGACCTGCTGCTGCGGCTTGGCCTCGACATGCTCGGGCTGAAATATAAATATGTGACCTCCTATCGTGGCAGCCAGGCGGCGCGGCTGGCGCTGCAGCAGAATGAGATCAATTATTATGCGGAATCGCCGCCGTCCTACCGCAGCCTGATCGAGCCGTCGCTGGTGAAGACGGGCGAGGTGATCCCGCTTTATTACGACCCCGGCTATGATGGCGAGACGTTCCGCACGCCGCGCCAGATGGAGGGCGTCGACATGATGTCCTTTCCGCAATTCTACGAATCCATCAAGGGCGTCCCGCCGTCCGGGCCATTATGGGACGTCTACCGCACGATCATCGCCGCCAATGGCGCCATGCAGCGCTTGATTGTGATGCCCCCCAACGTGCCGAAAGAGGCGAGTGAGGCGTTGACGCGCGCGATCCAGGCGCTGGAGAAGGACCCGGACTATGCGTCCGAAACCGACAAGGTGCTTGGCTACCAGCCCGATTTCGTCACTGGCCCGGTCGTCAACGAGCGCGTGCGCCGGCAGTTGACGATCCCCACCGGTACGCGCGAGTTTCTCGCAAATTATGTGAAAAACGCGCCGCGATAGTCGTCATTGCGAGCGGAGCGAAGCAATCCAGTCCCGAGTCTGCGGAGTGAGCGCGACGGTAGCCGCCTCATACGCGGCTTCTGGATTGCTTCGCTGCGCTCGCAATGACGTGCGCTATTTACGATACGTATAGAGCCAGTCGAAGCGCGCGGCGAGGGCCTCCTGTGGCAAGGCGCGCAGCGCCATATTGCGCAAGGCGCCGGCAGGGCCGGGCAGGTGGTAGATCACGCCCTGGCGGCGTGACGTGATTTGCACGCGCGCCGCGCGCGCCACGCGGGCGCGCTCATAATCCGCGAAGGCCTGCGCGATATTTGGCGCGGCACCGTTGCGCGGCATGAAGGCAGCGCCGAGCGCGCC
>CAIWVR010000371.1 GCA_903916165.1 uncultured Hyphomicrobiales bacterium
AGCACGTATTTTTTCAAATATTCGATGCGCCCGGGCACGCCGGGTGCCGAGATGGATGATCAGGTTCCCGAGGACATCAAGAGCGAGCGTCTTGCGAGGTTGCAGAAGCTGACCGACGTGCAACGTCACGCGTCTCATGCAGCGGCTGTCGGACAGATCATGCCGGTGCTCTTCGAGAAGAAAGGCCGCCATCCCGGCCAGATCGCTGGAAAGACGCCTTATCTGCAAGCTGTCCAGGTGGATGGTCCCGCGCATCTGATCGGTTCGGAAGCGATGGTTGAAATCACCGGGACGAGCACCAATTCGCTGTTCGGCAGGCTTGCCGAGCGGATTTCTTGAACGGAGGGACGCGCGCTTGAGGTCAGCTGACAAGACGGGAACGGTGACGCGGACGGACATGCACGGTGCGGAGACGCATATTGGTGGCGGTCCGGAGCGGTCCGGCGTCGAAAGAGCCGAGGTCACCCTGGCTTTCGATGACAATCGTTTCGCTTCGATCCTGTTTGGTCATTACGACCAGAATCTTGCTCGCATTGAACGCCGGTTGGGCGTTTCGGCGCATGCAAATGGCAATCACGTCACCCTCAAGGGACCTGCGGATGCCTGCGACCATGCGCGGAAAGTCCTTGAAACGCTTTACGCGCGCGTGAAGCTCGGTCAGGCGATCTCGCTCGGCGATGTCGATGGGGCGGTGCAGGAGGGCGCGCTGCAGGGCAGTCTCTTTCCGAAGGAAGAGAGCACCCGCACCAGTTTCGAACAGGTCACGACGCGCAAGCGTGGCGCGGTGCGTGCGCGCAATGCGGCGCAGGATTCGTATTTGCAGGCGCTGAAGCGGAACGAGCTTGTGTTCGCCGAGGGCCCGGCGGGCACCGGCAAGACATGGCTGGCTGTTGGTCACGCCGTGTCACTTCTGGAACAGGGGGCCGTGGAGCGCCTCATCATCACGAGGCCAGCCGTCGAGGCCGGTGAACGCCTGGGCTTCCTCCCCGGCGACATGCGCGAAAAGGTCGACCCCTATCTGCGCCCGATCTATGATGCGCTTTACGACTTCATGGATGCGCGCATGGTCGAGCGTGGATTGCAGACGGGAATGATCGAAGTCGCACCTCTTGCGTTTATGCGTGGAAGAACGCTGACCGCCGCCTGCATCCTGCTCGACGAGGCGCAAAATGCCACATCCATGCAGATGAAAATGTTTCTGACACGCCTCGGTGAAGGATCGCGCATGATCATCACCGGAGATCCGACGCAGACCGATCTTCCTCCGGGACAGAAATCCGGGCTGAGCGAAGCCGTGGGTCTTCTGTCACATCTGGAAGGAATTGGTCACGTGCGGTTCAGGGATGTCGATGTGGTTCGCCATGATCTTGTCAGGCGGATCGTCACGGCTTACGAGGCCGCCTCGCAGACCATTGGCCAGCAGGGTGCCAGGACCCGGACATGAACATCGACACAGACATAGCCATCGAGTCCGAGCATTGGGGCTCGATCGACCTCGATGATCTGGTGAATCGTGCTGTCGAGGCGGCGCGCGTGGAGAGTGGTGTGGCGCTCGCACCCGTCACTGAAGTCAGTCTGCTGTTTTGCGAAGATGCCCGCATCCGCGAGCTGAATCGTGATTGGCGCCAGATCGACAAGCCGACAAATGTCTTGTCCTTCCCGGCCTCGGATCCTTCGCATCTGTCCAGGGCGCCCCTGCTCGGTGACATTGCGATTGCCTTCGAAACCGTGGAGCGAGAAAGCATCGAGGAACGCAAAGCGTTCGTGGACCATCTCAGTCATATGATCGTTCATGGATTCCTCCATCTTTTGGGCTTCGATCATGAAACCGAAAGCGATGCCGAATTGATGGAGGCGACGGAATGCCGTGCGCTGGCGCGTCTGGGCATCGCCGATCCCTATGCGGCAACCGAACCTCTTCGGATTGCGCAGTCATGAGCGCCTCCGATCCCCCGTCGAATGATCAGCGCAATGATCGCCCGACTCTTCTGGAACGCCTGCGCAATCTTTTCGGGCTGAGTTCAGCCTCGGTGCGCGATGACATCGAGGACGCGCTCGATGACGAATCGATCGGAAGCGATTTGAGCGTCCAGGAGCGGGTCATGCTCAAGAACGTTCTTGGTCTCCATGAATTGCGGGTGCAGGACGTCATGGTCCCTCGCGCAGACATTATCGCGGTGGGACTCGATGAATCATTGGCCGATATTTTGACAGTGTTCCGCACCGCTGGTCACTCGCGCCTGCCTGTCCATGGTGAAAATCTCGACGATCCGCGCGGGATGGTCCATATCCGCGATTTTGTCGATTATATAGCAACTGCGATGGATGGTTTCCTGCGGACGTCGGCGGTTGATGGCGGCCCAGAGGGCGGCGATCGCGTTGCGCGTCGCCAGGCCTTGATGAAGCTTCGTGGCATCGGCGAGGTTGACTTGACCCTCCCGCTTTCAAAAACCGGAATCGTTCGGCCCGTTCTCTTCGTTCCGCCGTCCATGCCGGCATTGGACCTGCTCGTGAAGATGCAGACGTCGCATACGCATATGGCGCTTGTCATCGACGAATATGGTGGAACTGATGGTCTGGCCTCCATCGAAGATATTGTCGAGACCATCGTCGGGGACATCGAGGACGAGCATGATGAGGATGACGGCCCGGTCATCCAGAAAGACGTGGATGACAGCTGGATCGTGGATGCGCGTGCGAGCCTCGACGATCTGACCCACGCGACAGGGTTCGATTTCGAAGCCCTGTGTACGGACGGGCAGGTCGACACCCTTGGCGGGCTTGTCAGCACTTTCGCCGGGCGTGTGCCGATGCGCGGAGAAAAAATCGACGGGGGGGCGGTCTGGTTCGAGGTGATCGACGCCGATCGACGCCGCCTCAAGCGCGTGCGGATTCGCATGAGCGAACTGGGGGCGGCCGACAGGCCGAAGGAAGGCGAAGCGCGTGCAGGTGACCGGGACTCCTGAGCGACCGCGCAGATCCCATCCCTTGCTGAGGCGGCTGGTGCAAACCGTGTCCGGCTCGTCCGGGTGGACGCGTCGGGGCATTGCGTGGGTGAGTGGGGCGACAGGTGCCCTTGCGCTGGCGCCTTTGAATGTTCTGCCCGCCCTTGTCGTGACATGCGTGATCTCAGTCTGGCTGCTGGACAGCCTGTTGGCTTTTCACAAGCCACATTCGCGTGCCGGTATTTGGGCGGCGATGCAGGTTGGCTGGTGGATTGGCTTTGGTTATTTCGTCGCGGGCCTGTGGTGGCTGGGAGCGGCATTTCTTGTCGATGCGGAAGATTTTGCCTGGGCCTTGCCATTGGGCGTCGCGGGCCTGCCAGCTGTGCTCGCCTGTTTTA
>CAIWVR010000372.1 GCA_903916165.1 uncultured Hyphomicrobiales bacterium
GCAGCGATGGCGAAGAGACTGCTTATACCTTGGATCATGGACCTGCCCTCCTGTTATGTTTTCACATCATGCTGCATCACCGGGGTGTTGCCTTGACAGAGATCAAGCCGAGGGCAGGAACACACCAACCGCTTGAAACCTGGGCACGCCTCAAGCCGTCAGCGCAGGCACGGCCGCAAGCCAGCTTGCTGCATTAGACATCACCAGTCCCGGGAGGACGCGGCGCGCGAACGCGAGGTCGCCGGCACCCAAAGACATTGACGCTTTCGCGATCATATTGGTGGTCATGGCTGCGAGAATCGGAAAGACGGCATCCAGAGCAGACAGCTTGCTCGCAGCAACCAGCGACGCGACGGAGATCGCAGCGGCATGCGTATCGACGAGGCCCGCAAGGGCGGCACCAAGCACCATCCCGGCCTCTCCGAAACCCGCGCGTAACGCAGCAGATGCGACCAGCATCACGCAGAGGGTCGAGGCCAGCACACATGCGGAGCTGATGCTGAAGGCGCGCCCATTGGGGACAGGCTCTCCGCCAGTCGACCGCAAGGCGGCGATCGTGAAGGCCAGACCGTACACCAAAGCAATTGTGCCGCCAGCCAAAAGCGGGCGCGCCATGGCGGCAAGACTCGCCGGGCTGACGACAGCGAGCAGCAGTCCAAGCTGGACAAAGGTCGCGACCGTCGAGAGCGCAGCGCCCGCCACCGCGGCCTTCATCTCGGCTGGACATTTTGCAGCACGCGCCGCCATCACCCCGATGGTCGCCGTGCTTGAAACAAACCCGGATGCCAGGCCCGCCAGCGGAAGCCCGTATCGTGGCCCCAGAACGCGCGTCAACACATGCCCGCACGCTCCAATTCCCAGAACGAGCAACACGAACAGCCAGATGGAGTGCGGGTTCAAGGCCTGATATGGCCCTATTGCGCGGTCGGGAAGCTGGGGCCAGATCACGATTGTCGCAATGGCGAAAACGAGCAGATCGTGTGTTTCAGCGTCGGTCAGCACCCGTTTCACGAAATGATGGACGGAGGTCTTCATGGCAAGAATAAAGGCGACCATCACACCAACTGCGGATGCGAGCACGAGGTCGCTCATGGCAAGTGCGCCAAGCAAGGGGGCCGACACCAGCGCCACTTCAGTGGTCAGTCCGGGGTCGTCACTTCGGCTTTTAAGATAAGCAAGGGATGCGAGGGCTGCCACGCCCCCAAGCACCACCATCAGGCCACCTTGCCCGGCGACATGAACAGCCAGGGCACCGAGCAATGTCGCGAGCGCAAATGTTCGAATGCCAGCAGCGCCACGCGCGGCACCCTCGCCCTTGGCCCGCTCCCGCTCCAGCCCGAGCAACAAGCCCAGGGCGAGGGCTGTCGCGACGTTCAGCCAGGGCGTTTCCATGAAGCCTCTCCTCTACACCCGAGCCCACGAAGGGCAAGCCGACAGATTCCCCCCGGACGGAGCACTGACAGATGCGCTTCTCCCGGAGCGCCAGATCACGCGCCGCCAATTTTGCCCACCGCGCGGCTCAGTCATGGTCCCGGCTTCTGCGTTTTCCACTGTCTCGTTTTCCGCCATCCTTTTCGCCGCCATGAGCGCTCCTGTGACACGACACGCAATCGGTGAAATTGCGTATGCCTTCACGCAGATGCTTGGCGCGAATTTTAGTCTCCGTATGCTCATGACATCCGTAGCAAGTGGATTGGCGAAGGTCGCCGGTCGTATGGCATGTGGTGCAGGCCACATTATGGTCTTTGTCGAGTCTAAAATACTTTGCGTGATCGAATGTGGCGGGTTTCCATCTATCCGGACTATGGCATTGCGTGCATTGCGATGTCGCGCCTGTGTGAACTGCGGTGCCGGGTGCTGCGTGGCAGGACACGCAATTTTCCCGAAGCGCCGGGCTGAGCGATGCGTGAGCGAAGACGACCTTGCTGCGCGGCGTGATTGACGGCGAGCCATGAGCACTATGGCAGGCCGTACACGTCTTTACGCTCAGGCCCTGGTGAAAGGGTATGATCTTGCTCACCTTGTCGACAGTCGCACCTTTTGTCGTGCGAAGTCCGATATCAGCCACCTTGTGGCACGCGACACATTGATCCGCCTGCACACTTTGGAAAGCCACGTGGCAAGCAAAACAATCCGTCTCAAGAGACGCATGGGCAGATATGAGCGGGCCGGGTGCGACCATGAATTGCGGATAGACAAAAACCAGCATGGCAAGGCCAATAAGGTTGACTGCAATGCCCAGGAGAAGCCAGCGGCGCATTATTTCCATCCCCAGAACAGAAAAATACTGGCGATATGGCCCAGCGCCAGGACGGTAAAGGCCAGCGTGATCGGAAAATGAACTGCACGCCATTGCGTCACGGCATCGAAGGTCAGGCTATCCCAATAGAGTTCGTCTTCCAGCTCGGTGTCAGACAAGCCCTGAGCGCGCATGAGCGACTTGCTCTCCTCAAGCCTGATACGCGCCCGCTTGAGGAGGAATTTTCCGGTCAGCCCACTGGCTATGTTGACGAACATGGCCCAGATCGCGAGCCATGGAAGGATTGCATTAAAATGGATGCCAGCATGGACCAGAATCAGAAGGGAGCCCGCCCACGCCATGCGCTCGTGAAGCCTGAGCCAGGTAGCCGGCCTCCCACTTGAAATGAGCTGTCGTTTTCGCATCGAATATCCGAAAGACCCGATGATCAAAAACACGCCGGGAATGCCAAGATAGCGACCGATCCAAACGCCGTTCAGCCGATGCAAAACCGCATCGATGGCCAGCGCAGCGAAGCCCAGCAACACCAATTGCAGGAAGAATGGCAGGACTTCGCGTGTGAAGAGGCTGGTTCGCGTGCGCATCAAGCCTCCAGGACAAGGTTCGAGACGGGTGTCACAACACACAAGAGGCACGACCCTGCAGCCACCCTGAAATTTGGTTGATGTTCATAGCGCACATCACCGGAAATGATCCGCGTCTCGCAAGATCCGCAGTTCCCGGTGCGACATCCCGCTTCGACAGGAATGGAGTGGCGTTCCGAGAAAGCGAGCAGGTTCAGATCCTCGCCCGTCCAGGAAATTGTGCGCCGTGACATCTGGAACCGGATGTCCAGCGCTTTGGAACCCCAGAAAGCCGTGTTCTTGCCAGCCACCCTGACGTCACCGAAAGATGGCGGACCGAAGGACTCAAAATGAATATCGCTTTTCGCAATGCCCCACTCGGCCAGGCCCTGTATGAGCGCGGCCATCATGGCGGGCGGACCGCAGACATAAAAGACGTGGCGTCCATGCGGCAGGATACGTCTCAACAAGGCGAGGTCGATCAATCCGGACTGTTGAAAGTCCTCGCCCTCGACATCGCAAGGTCCTGGCAGGCGGTATACGACAACGAGTTGAAGAGCCGGATGGATCGCGGCAAGCTGCGACAGGTCCGCCTTGAAAGCATGGTCGACGCTGCCGTCCACGCCATAGAAGAGAGACAGTCGCCGTGCTGGCTGATGGGTGAGCGACCAGGAAATCATGCTGATCATCGGCGTCACGCCGACACCGCCGGCAATAAACACCGCAGGCACATCGGACTGGACGTCCAGCACAAACTGCCCGGCCGGAGCCTTCACCTTCAGAATGTCACCAACCTTTACCGTGTCGTGCAAGAAGGTCGAGGCGGCACCAGGAGGCAGGTTCATCCGGCCCGGGGGAGCAGGAACGCGCTTGACCGAGATCCTGTATGTTTTCGGGTTTGGCTGATCCGAGAGCGAATAGCAGCGCACGAGCGACCGCTTGGCTCCGGTCCCGGGTGAGGCGACATCCAGAGAAAACGTCAGATATTGGCCCGGCAAAAACGCGGGCAAAGGCTTGTCATCAACCGGTCTGAGGTGCAAAGACCGCTGTGCCCGTGATGGATCTTCGAAAACGTCACGTTCGATGAAGAAGTCTCGCCAGCCAGTCCACGCACCCGATTCGGGCACGGCAGCCTTGTTATCTTCGGTTTCGCCCGGCGACGTTCTGATCCGTGCAAGCCTGAGAACAAGAAGCCCCGTGGCGACAGCCAGCTGCAGCAAGACAGCTGCCAAAATGGAAGCGAGGAGGAGTGGCGCCGTCATGGCACAAGAACCACCACGTCCAAAGACGGCCCCCGCTCACGCCGGGCCAGAGAAGCTGATTCCAACGGAATGGCGGTTTGGCTCAGACGCTGGTTCATGCTCACCCTCCGTTGTGCACTGCAGGGACACGAACCCCGATGCCGCCTAATCTCCAGCGAGCATTTCACAGCTCTATCGGCCCTGCCTTGATCTGGATTGGGTGGACAGCGAGATTTCATCATCGGGAAGGCGGGCAGCCTGCGTTCCTGAATGCGCACATAAACCGGGGCCAAGCCTCTATCAATCTTGAGTCGACCCAATTTTAATAAAGTATCAACATTGATGAAGTAGTGGAAACAGCGAATAATTTTTATAAAATTAATTTTTTATCTATTTATGGCTCAGATATAATCAGTAAAAATTTATGGTCGGCCTAATTTAGACTCTAAATTATTCATATGGGCAAGTCAAAAACCTACATACCGCTATGCAGCATTCAGAGAAAGACTATATTTTTGCTACCCCAAGATTCGGCGACCTCCTTAAAAGGGCGCGAATATGAAGCAATAATGGTCCAGGGACAATGCTAGACATTGATAAAATTACAGGGTAAATCTTCATAAGAATTGACGAATAAACACGGCTTTTCGGGAAATTTGAGGCATAGTTTCGTGCATCAAAAACACGACTGTCAAATGTGTTGATATTTGGGGGAGATGATGTTGTTCAGATCAGCCACACTTTCGCTTTTTCTCGCGACGTCATGTTGGGCACCACCTGCCAGTGCGGCAGAACCCAATACCGAAATAGATTTTTACAAAGGTCGTTCGCTCACCATTCTAGTTGGTTATACGACAGGCAATGGAGCGGATTCCTATGCGCGACTTCTCTCACGACATATGGGGAGATATCTCGCCAATACAAATGTCATTGTTCAAAATATGCCGGGCTCCGGCAGCCTCACAATGACAAACTATCTTTATTCGGCGGCGTCAAAAGATGGCACTGTCATCGGTACGATGAACCGGAACGTGCCGATGGAACCCCTCATGGGGAATAAAAATGCGCGTTTCGACGCGCGCAAATTTACCTGGATAGGCAGCACCAATGCAGAGCCAAGTCTCTGCGTGGCATGGGAAACATCGCCCATCAAAAAATGGGAAGATGCCAAAGAACGCGAATTTGTTGTTGCCGGAGCAAGTCTGAACGCGAATACAGGCCTTGTGCCAACGCTTCTAAACCGCGTTCTTGATACAAAAATGAAATTAATTTTGGGCTTCCCCGGCTCCAATGAAATGTCGATGGCGATTGAACGCGGCGAAGTGGAAGGACGCTGTGGCTGGTCCCGCTCCTCGTTGATGTCATCGCGACCCAATTGGGTCGTGGACAAAAAGATTAATGTGCTCCTGCAGGCTGGTCTGAAGAAAAGCCGAGCCATGCAAGACATTCCCCTGGCCATGGATTATGTAAAAAACGAATCCAATCGACAGCTCCTGAAGCTTGGCGTCGCATGGGATGAAATGGCTTGGCCATTTGCAGCGCCTCCCGACATTCCAAATGCTCGACGCGATATCCTGCGGCATGCTTTCGTGGCGGCCCTGAAGGATCCGCAATTGCTCAATGAGGCGGAAAAAGAACGTCTCGAAGTCAACATTGTTTCGGGGGAAGAAATCGAGGCCCTTCTGGACGATGTATTGGCAACTCCTGCGCCGATCGTTCAGGAGATGCAAAATATTATTAATGGAACAACGAAATAGATCTTGAAAAAACGAGCAGGTTTAAAACCTGCTCGTTTTAACCTGCTCATTACATCACATCCCTGCTTAGACCTGGCTCCGCCATGGTGCAGCATCAATGATGTTTTCTGTTACATCGAAAGTGGATGTACGCTCTGCTTTCTCTGGATCAATCAGAAGCTTCCAAGGTTGCTTGCTGTAGATAACCATACGACGAAAGTTCTTGCTGCCAATCACACGATGACCAATGCCCCGACGCACAATAAAGAGATCGCCCGGCTTCATTTTCGAGACACCAAATTCAGAGATATTATCTGCCGTTCCTGAAAATTGAAGCTGAAATTCTTCATTGCGATTGCCACGATGAAAAGCTGCCTGTTCCCCTGGCGTGTTGTAACACTCCACAAGAAAATCATCACTTTTCATGGAGATTGGTCCTGGCCCGAAGCCTCCTGTCGGCTTGTCAAAAATGTCAAAAAGCCTCACATTGTGCAACCCACGCCCGTCGGTGGACGTATTCACGAGGCGGTCGTATTGGCGCTGGATGATGGTCAGGTCGCCTTCCTTATCGTCCCATGTACGAACACTTTCTGTCACTGCGCCCTTGGTGGCCACTGCCCGATCAGCGGGAATCGTCCATGCAGGTGCGCCATTCCATTTCACGTGATATTCGGTCTCGCCAATGTGGCCACGCTCATCAATCAGCACATCAATCGGATTGAACAAATGAATGGCCATCCGAAGATTATCAGCTGACCCCGTACTACGATATGACACACCGGACGGAATGACAGTTAGGTGATGGGGCTTAGCTGTGAAGACGCCATATTCGGTTTCGTAAAGTGTCTCGCCCGCCCATTGAAAAAACAACACATCATAATCGGCATTCCGATGAAAATGGGGTTGCGTGCCACACACCGCTTCGACAAAAAAACGACTGGTCGTGGCTTCCAGAAACTGGACCGGTTCATTGGGCGCGCGCAAATGGTCAAAGGGACGCGTTAACGGCAAGAATAAATGGCCGGAAGCCGTTCCGATCATATCCTCTTCGGTCCGCTTTGACCATTGGATCGGATAGGTATCACCCCAGCCTGTCGCAAATTCCTTGAACGATTTCATGGTTCTCTCCTCAACAGTTTTTTCCTTATATAGGGCTGGATTGGGATGCGGACAAGTTTTAATGATTGATGCACAAAACTGTGCTCCACTCCTGTCTTGGACGCAGAGGAAAGACAACGATGATGGACCCAGCCGTCGAGTTCAACACGATCTCACCTTCAGAGCGTGAGCCGCGCTGGAATCGCATCCGTGTCATGATGAAGCAACGGGGCATTGATTGGCTTCTTGTGAGCGGAAATTCAGGACGCTGGAATGAGATGAATGCCAATGTGCGTTACCTCTGCGGGTACGCTGATCCGCTGTCTGGCGTGTGCTATGCCTTGTTCCCTCTCGAAGGCGACGGAACGATCATCACGCAAATGCCAGCCAAACGCAGCCTTAAGGCCATTAACTGGTTTCAGGATATCAGACCACGCTCGACACTGGACGCCGATAAAATCATTATTGAACGGCTACGTTCGGAGGGTTTCACGAAAGGGACAATCGGTCTTGCTGGACCCACATTTGGTGGACGTGAAAGCATTGGCATGCCGTGGCAATTGTACGGCGCCTTGGTGCAGGCTCTCCCAAACATAAAAATCGTTGACGCAAGCGATCTCTTTTTTGAACTGAGAAGTATCAAGAGTTCTGAAGAGATTCGATGCCTGGAACGGTCTGCAGAAATTGCAGATATCGGATTAGAGGCGCATATGACATGCCTGCGCCCCGGCATGACCGAGCGAGAATATTATGCGGCCATCACCCATGCAGTCGATTGCGCAGGTGCCGAACCGCCGACATTCCTTCTTCTTGAGTCTGGACCGCTTGGTGCAGTGTGGCCAACACAAGACCCCCTGCCGTCCAACCGAATTCTTGCCAAAGGCGATTATATCGTCAGCGAAGTCAGCCCCAAATATGCTGGCTATCAGGCGCAGAGCCTGCAATGCATTGTCATTGGCCCGGCGCCAGAGCAAATGGTGGAGCTCGCCAAATATGGAGTCGAGATTTGGGACAAGGTTGCAGAAAACCTTTTGCCCGGTCGTATCATCGCCGATGTCTTGAAAACCGCTGACCAGATCATCGCGCGCGCCGAGAAACGTTTCGGCTCGACGTCTGCCGCGCTGACGCCGCATCTTTCATATGCCGGGCTTGGCGGCCCCGATACATCTGCACGACCTGCCGAGGTTCAACCCAATCAAGCCTTCATGGGTGAAATCGGACCGCAGGGAGGGCATGGCAAACCTCACCCCCGTTGGCGTGTGAATGGTGGCTATTGCCTCATCACGACAGATGGTATGCCGCGCCACTTGAGCGGCAAATATCCAATTGACAAGCGATTGCTCATTGAACTGGACTAACCAACCATCGACGCAGCATAATGCCAAGCATAAGAGAGACGTCAGCGAGCAGGCCCTGACGAATCATGGTGCGGGCTTCAGGACGAATTTGGTCTTCGCTGCCATCAAGGATCAGAATAGCTTGGCCGAGTTGACTGGATCGTTTGACATTCACCCCGCGATGGAGAGGACGGACGTGAATAGGCGTCAGAACGTGTCAGAAGGAAAA
>CAIWVR010000373.1 GCA_903916165.1 uncultured Hyphomicrobiales bacterium
CGGCCTGAAGATCGAAGGCAAGGTGACCTTCGATGCGGCGGCCGTGGTCAAGCGCTCGCGTGGTGTGTCACAGCAGTTGAATGGCGGCGTCGCCTTCCTCCTCAAGAAGAACAAGGTCGATGTCATCTGGGGCGAGGCCACCATCGACAAGCCCGGCCAGGTGAGCGTCAAGCCGACGACCAAGCCTGCCGTGCAGCCACAGAACCCGGTGCCCAAGGGCACGCTGGGCGAGGGCATCTACCAGACCAAAAACATCATCATCGCCACGGGCGCCCGTCCGCGCGTGCTGCCGGGGATCGAGCCGGACGGCAAGCTGATCTGGACCTATTTCGAGGCAATGGTGCCGAAAGCTTTCCCGAAGTCGCTCATTGTCATGGGCTCGGGTGCCATCGGCATCGAATTCGCGAGCTTCTATCGCACCATGGGCTGCGAGGTGACGGTCGTCGAAGTTATGGCGCAGGTTCTCCCTGTCGAGGACGCCGAGATCGCCGCACTGGCGCGCAAGCGGTTCGAGAAGCAGGGCATCAAGATCATGACCTCGACCAAGGTCGTGAAGGTCGAGAAAAAGGCCGACAGCGTCGTTTGCACGCTGGAAGACGACAAGGGTGCCAAAAGCCAGCTCGAGGCCGAGCGGCTGATCTCGGCTGTGGGCGTCGTCGGCAATGTCGAGAACGTCGGCCTTGAAAAGCTCGGTGTGAAGATGGACCGCGGTTGCATCGTCACCGACGGTCTCGGCAAGACCAACGTGCCGGGCATATTTGCGATCGGCGACGTTGCTGGCCCGCCGATGCTCGCCCACAAGGCCGAGCATGAAGGCGTGATCTGCATCGAGGGCATCAAGGGCCTGCATCCGCACCCGATGGACAAGGCGATGATCCCCGGCTGCACCTATTGCCACCCGCAGGTGGCGAGCGTCGGTCTCACCGAGGCCAAGGCGAAAGAGCAGGGCATTGCCGTCAAGGTCGGCCGCTTCTCCTTCGCCGGCAACGGCAAGGCCATTGCGCTCGGCGAGCCGGAGGGGCTGGTCAAGACGATCTTTGACGCCAGGAGCGGCAAGCTGCTCGGTGCGCATATGATCGGCGCGGAAGTGACGGAGCTCATTCAGGGTTATGTCGTCGCCATGAACCTTGAAACGACGGAAGAGGAGCTCATCCACACCGTCTTCCCGCATCCCACCTTGTCCGAAATGATGCATGAGAGCGTGATGGACGCCTATGGTCGCGTCATACACACTTGACCCGCTTGACCAAGGGGGAGGTTCCCTGACACCTCCCCCGCGGTAGACGTCCATATCGACGCTGAACTACGCTTTTGACAAAACATGCTTTTTCAAATTATTATCGTGCCGGAGATGAACGTATCATCAAGAGTGGATGCTGCACGTTCGTGAGGTGCGTCATATGCCTGACAAGCGTCGCATCGAGACATTGCTGCAGAAGACCTCGCGGTCCGCCAATGGCTCGCAATTTGATCCCGCTCTGATGCTCGCCTCCATGGCGTCGCAGCGGGCGGCGCTGATGACGGCCTTGTCTCCCTACATGATCCTGACAACTGACGGCGAGACCGTGCTCGTGAACGACAGGTTCACCCACGTGACCGGCTTCACAATTGACGATCTGCCAGATATCCGCGCCTGCCTGCGCAAGATGCGACGGGTGCCCGCCGAACAGATCCAGGAAGCCCATGACGGCTGGGTCCGGCAGCAGGACAGGGCATCCAGCCAGGAGATCACGGTTTTTACCGCCTGGAACGAGATGCGGATCTGGGAAATTCGCACGACAGATCCCGTGCTTTGGGCGGATGGGCGCATGGTGGTCCTGCAAGCCATGTCCGACCTGACCGAGCAGCGCCGTCTCGAGGAAGCCCTGCGGCGCAACCAGGAGGAAATGCGGCTTCGATTGGCGGAACTGGAAGCCTTATATTTCTCGGCACCGCTCGGCCTGGCGATGGTTGACAAGGATATGAACTATGTCCGCGCCAATGAGGCGCTTGCCGAGATCAATGGTGTACCCGCCGCAGATCACATCGGTCGTCTCGTTTTCGATGTCGTCCCCGACCCGCGCGGTCAGGCGGAGGCCCTGTTTCGCCAGGTGCTGCGCACGGGCGAACCGGTTTGGAATGTCGAATTCTGTGGCGAGACAGCGCGAGCTCCGGGCATTCACCGGGATTTGCTGGAGCAGATCTATCCCTTGCGCGGCATTGGTGGCGACATCTCCGGCGTTGGCGTGATCGTCGAGGATATTACCGAGCGCAAGAAGGTCGAGGGGGAACTGGCCAGCACCAATGTCGCGCTGCGCCGGACCCTCGACCTTCTGTATCTGGCGCTGCGCACGGCAGGCGTCTCTGTCTTCACCCAGGATCGCGACCTTCGCTATCTCTGGATAGGCGGCGATTATTTTGGATGCGATCCGGAGGCGGTGGTGGGGACGCAGGACGCGGATGTTTTGCCGACCGAACTTGTCGCACCGATGTCAGCGCTCAAGCAGCGGGTCTTCGCGACGGGCGAGTCGGCTTGCGCAGATCTGCCCTACCAGAAGAATGGCCAGACCCTCTGGTGTAACATCCATGTCGAGCCGTGGACGTCAAAGGGCGGCACAGTGCAGGCCTTGCTCGGCGCGGTGAGTGACGTCTCCGGCCGCAAGGCGACCGAGCAGCATATTCGTACCCTTCTCAGCGAACTCGCGCACCGATCGAAAAACCTGCTCACCGTCATTCAGGTCATGGCGCGCCGGTCAGTCGGCCCGGACCTTCCCAGCACGGCCTTCGTCGATTCGTTCATTGAACGGTTGAGCGGACTTGCGCAATCCCATGACCTGTTGGCGCGTGAAGACTGGCGCGGGATCGGCATGCTCGAACTTGTGATGTCGCAGATTGGGCATTTGCGCACTGGCTTTACGGAGCGGTTGATGGTCGAGGGGACTGACGTCGTGCTGACACCGGTCGCCGCCCAGAATCTGGGGATGGCGATCCATGAATTGTCGACAAACGCCGTCAAATACGGCGCCCTGTCCACAGTCGGGGGGACTGTGCAAATCAACTGGTCCATTTACAAGGACGCGGAGGGCAGCGACCGGATGCGTCTTGCCTGGATCGAACGTGGTGGCCCTACCGTGAAGGAGCCCAAACGACGCGGCTTCGGGCGGTTCGTCATCGAGGCCATTGCGGCGCGGGCGCTCAGTGGGACAGTTGATCTGCGCTTCGATCCGGAAGGCGTGTCCTGTCTCATCGAAGGCTCCGCTGACGCCAGCGTGGTGGCCGTTGGGCGTGAGGGCCTTGCGCATTCCGACTGAGAGCCCCGCGCCTGGAGCATGGCCCACGGGCTTGGCGCGCGCCATGAATGGTCGTAGACAAAAGCCTCAACAGCGTGAGACGACCATGGCTCTTGTTCTGGACCTATTGAACGACGATCCGCGCAAGAAGGGCGAGGGCACAGCCGCGCCGCGTCATCCGGAAAAGGCCCACCGCCCGGACAATCCGATCGCGCGCAAGCCTGACTGGATCCGCGTCAAAGCTCCCGGCTCACCGAAATGGGCCGAAACGCAAAAGATCGTCAGGGAGCATGGCCTCGTTACCGTCTGCGAAGAGGCGGGCTGTCCGAATATTGGCGAGTGCTGGGAGAAGAAGCACGCCACCTTCATGATCATGGGCGACACATGCACGCGGGCCTGCGCCTTCTGCAACGTAAAGACAGGCATGCCGGCACCACTCGATGCGAATGAGCCGCAACATATCGGTCAAGCTGTCGCCAAGCTGGGTCTGTCTCATGTGGTGATCACGTCTGTCGATCGCGACGATCTGGCAGACGGCGGTGCCGAGCATTTTGCACAGGTCATCCGTGCCATTCGCGTCGCATCACCGAAGACGACGATCGAAATTCTGACGCCGGACTTTCTGCGCAAGGATGGCGCGCTCGAGGTCGTCGTGGCGGCACGGCCGGATGTCTTCAACCACAATCTCGAAACCGTCCCCTCGAAATATCTCAAGGTGCGGCCAGGTGCCCGCTACTTCCATTCAATCCGCCTGCTCCAGCGGGTCAAGGAACTGGATTCCAGCATTTTTACCAAATCCGGCATCATGGTCGGCCTTGGTGAAGAGCGGAATGAGATCCTGCAATTGATGGACGACCTGCGCTCGGCAGATGTCGATTTCATCACCATCGGGCAATATCTCCAGCCGACGCGCAAGCATCACGAGGTCATCAGCTTCGTCACCCCGGCGGAATTTGCCTCCTACGAGACGGTCGCACATGCCAAGGGCTTTCTGCTGGCATCTGCCTCGCCTCTCACGCGTTCCTCCCATCATGCAGGTGAGGATTTCGCCCGGCTGAAGGCGGCTCGCGAGGCCAAATCTGCGCGGTAGCAGATCAGCCAATGAGCCGCGGCGCGCGGTTGTCATTGGTCGTTCCGGTGCCGGGCGAGATGGTGGGGCTTTTCTCCAGGTCGCTTCGTGGCTAGAAGAGCGGCATAAGTTCAGGGTTTGACATGCCATCTTTCACCACGACACGCCGCGTGCGCCACAAGGCGTCACAGATGTTCGACCTCGTGGCTGATGTCGAAGCCTATCCAGAATTTCTGCCGCTCTGCACAGGCCTGCGCATCCGCCGTCGCGTCGTGAGCGGTGAGGGGATCGAGACAATCGTTGCGGAGATGGAGGTCGGCTACAAGGCGATCCGCGAGACCTTTACGAGCCGGGTGACGCTAGACCGGCCCCGCCTGCGAATTTTCGTCGAATATATCGACGGACCTTTCAGCCATCTCGAAAACCGCTGGACGTTCGTCGACGCGGATGTCGTCTCGGATGTCGGCTTCTCCATCAATTACGAGTTCCGCAACCGCATGCTGGGGCTGCTGATGGGCGCCATGTTTGACAGTGCCTTCCGCAAATTCGCCGAGGCTTTCGAGCGGCGGGCAGACGAGATTTATGGAATGCCGGGGTAGTGGGGCTTGGGGTGTGGCCCCAAGCCTGAGTGAGCCGGTATCTTTCAGGTCGCAATGACGCCGCTGTCCTCACCGCGGGCGGAACAATTCCTTGAAGGTCCGGCTCCACTTCTTTTCTTCCTCGGCGTCGAGCAGGACGGTCGAGACCTTGCGCTTCAGAACCTCGTCGAGCACGCCCTTGGGGTTCGTCTCGACATCTGGTCGCGTCGGAAGGCGACCAAATTTCGTCAGGAACTGCTGGGCTTCACGGCTGACCATGAAGTTCTGCGCGAGCTTGGCAGCATTGGGATGCGGCGCCTTGGCGGCGATGCCGGACTGTCCGAAGAACAAGGTCGTCGGTTCCATCACCCAGAAATCCGTCGGCGACTGCGCCAGCTTCACGTTCAGCGTGAGGTTAAGGTAATTGTTCAGGGCGAATAAATATTCGCCGCCGCCGACCGCACGCGCGATGGCGAGATGGCCGTCGAGGACGACGGGCTTCATCTTGGCGACGAAGTCTTCCAGGATCTCCCGCGCGCGCTTTTCGCCGTAATGATCGAAGACGGCAGCCAGCCAGGGCGTGTCGGTGTCGTCGATGGCGATGCGTCCCGCCCATTCGGGATGTTTCACGAAATCCTCAAGCCGCGCCGGGAGGTCTTCGCGCTTCACCTTGTCGGTATTGTAGGCGGGCGTGTTGTAATTGGCGTACATGCCAAACCACTTGTTCTTGGCACCGCGCGCCGCCGGCATCAGGGACTTGGCTTCCGGCGGATCCCAGTCGAGCAGGAAGTCCTGCGGGAATTTCTGCACATTGGCGGTTTGCGCAATGTCCCAGGTGCGCTGGTTGGCGCGGGCTTCAATGATCACGCGCGACAGGATCTGGGCGTCCGAGGCGCGGACATAAAGGACCTTGATACCGGTCGCATCTTCAAAAAGCTTCCAGAGCGGGAGACCTTCCTGCTCGTTGGTCGTCGAATAGACGACGACCTGACCTTCGGACTTGGCAGCAGGTAGCAGGCTCTCGTCGAGCCAGCTTGGCTTGGGGCCCTGTGCGAAGGCCTGAGAGCTGAAAATGGCGGCGGCGAGCGCAACGAGGCGCGTGATCTTGAGCATGTGACCTCCCGATACGCCTCTGGTGGGCGCGTGTAAGTTCCAGAAAATTCGTATCGGTGCCGCCGCGCCTTGTCCATATCAGGCCATGAGTTTCGGCTTCAGCAGGAACACCGCCACCAACCCGGCCAGAACCGCGGGAACGAGCAACACGGGGATGGCCGCCCAGCTGAAATGGCTGACGAACAGGCCTGCGGCGACGGGTCCGAGAAACTGGCCAATATTGCTCGCCTGCTGGATGAGCCCCATGGTTGGCGTCACGAGGTCCGGTCGCACGAGGCGCGGAACGGCGGCAAAGACCGAGCCAGGCAAAAGTCCGGCAATGCCGATGGTCAGTGCGGCGATCAAGGCCACAGAGCCCGCGGGCAGCCCGAGCGAGTAGATCAGCGGCGCCGACAGGGCATAGCCCGACAAGGATGCGCCCATGCTGATCCAGAGCGGAAAGCCCGCCCGCGACAGCAGGCCGGCGCAGACATTGCCCATGGCATTGGCCGCAACAACGCCAGCGGTGAAAAGTGTCGCGGTCGAGAGCGACAAGCCAAGCGTGCCAACGAGGAGCACTGGCAGGAAGCCGGCCAGGATAAAGTACTGGAAGGTGTAGAAGCCGAACACCGCCGCCAGAAGCACGCTGGCACGGTCGGCCAGCACCTTGCGCGCCGTCGAGGACAGGGAGGGAGCCACGACGGCGGGACCTTGCGCGGGACGCGGCAGAAGGAGGAGCACGGCAGCCGCATAGACCAGTGCGATGACCGCCTGCGACAGCCACAGCGCGCGCCAGCCGACGATCGGCAGCAAGGGGCCCAGCAGCAGCATCAGCGCGGAACCGGTCGGCAGGAACGTGCCCCAGAGGCCAAAAAAGAAATTTCGGTCGCGGCCGCTGGCGACGGTCCCGATCAGATCGGGGATCACGATGACTGCGGCAAGGAAGCCGATGCCTTCGACGATGCGTGAGACAATCAGAAGAGCCGGGCTTTCCGCAGCCGCGCCAAGCAGGCCACCGGCGGCCATGACCAGCATGCCCCCGACCAGCGAACGGCGTGCCCCTATACGACGCAAGATGAGCCCGGTGCCCAGCCCCAGCGTGGCACCAAGCGTGGCAAAAGTGGCGATAATGAAGGAGACGACCGCGATGCCGAGATTCATTTCGGCCTGCAGGAGCGGCATGGCGACAAAGGCCTTGCCGAGCTGCGCGGCTGAGATGACGCCGCCCAGAAGCAGGAACAAGGCAAGCCCGAAGCTTGTCTTCAGCGGCGCACCCGGCGTCAATCCCTGCATTGTCTCATCTGGCATGTTCCGCGTCCCGTGCCTGCCCCGCGCCCCTTGACTGGCACCCGACCTGATTAGCGGGATGCGCGGTCGGACGCCAGCCTCGCGCGCAGGTCTCAATCCGGTTCCGACTCTGCGGGTTCCGTCCTATATTGACGGAAGGCGGGCCAATCGGCCCATCTTGCGCCGTGGATGTGAGGGTCGAATATGAAGCTCCCCAGTCGGGAGATTCTCGTAGCGCTGTTTTTGCTGGTTCTGGTCGCTGCCTCGGTGCTTGGCTTCGGTGCCTATCGCTATGTGACGCGGCCCGCGCAATTCGCCGTTGCGGTGGGAAACCATGGCAGCAACGAGCAGGTGCTGATCGACGCCTTCGCAGCTGCCCTGCGCGACATCAAGAGCAGCATCACGATTGAGCCGGTTTTCTACGGGGACATGGCGCAGGCCGCCGAGGCCTTTCAGCAAGGTCGAGCGCCGTTTGCTGTGGTGCGCCCCGACCTTGTGCTTCCCAACAACGGGCTGACGGTCGCCATTCTGCGGGAAGAGGCCCTGATCATTGCCTCGCCTGCCGCCAGAAAGATCGCTGATGTCGCAGGGCTCAAAGGCAAGCGGATTGCGCTCGTGGACATGAACGCGGGCGACAAGGCACTTCTGCTGCGCGTCCTGTCGAGTTACGATCTGACCGACAAGGAAATCCGCTTCAGCACGATGACTGCAGCCCAGACGCCTGCGCTTGCCAAGCAGGTTGACGCGATTGCTTTTGTCGCAGCACCGGTGAGTTCGGAGGCTGGCCAGCTGATCCGCAATTATGCGCGCGCTGCGGGCGGCGAGATCAACATCATCCCCATCGACGAAGCCGAGGCCCTCAGCTTGCGCTTCCCGGTTTTTACCGCAATGAAGATCCCCGCCGGTGCCTTTGGCGGACGGCCCAAAAAGCCAGCAGAGGAGCTGACGACCATTGGCGTGTCCTACCGTCTGATGGCCTCTACGAGAACCGATCGCGGTCCGGTGTCTGAAGTCACGGCCAACCTGTTTCGCCTGCGCTCGCGCATCTCGGCCGCCACTGCGACGATCAATCTGCTGAAGCCGCCAGACACAGAAAGCGCGACGAGCGCTGCCTTGCCAGTCCATCCGGGCGCGGTGGATTACCTCAATCGCGAGCAGCTCACCTTCATGGACCGCTGGGGCGACTGGCTCTGGCTCGGCCTGTTTGCCGGCGGTGCCTTAACCTCGGTCTTTGCCTGGATCAGCCAATTATTCGCACGCCAGAAGCGCGAGGCGGTTGACGAGGTGCTCGAACGGCTGTCGTCCCTCCTGGCGCGCGCCCGCAAGAGCGAGACGCAGGAAGAGCTTGCTGATCTGACCCTTCAGCTGGACGATGTTGTCAGGCAGGCCATCCGGTTCACGCGGCGTGGGTTAACCAATATGAGTGTTATGAGTGCTCTGATGATGGCCATCGATTCCACCCGATCGGCCATCGGCGACCGGGGGAGATCCATTGACGACGCCATTTTCCGCGCCCAATCGATGCAAACAGAAAACGCCTCGTCTCAATAAGCGGTCCGGAGCCGTGGCTCGACATGCGCGCGTGATCAATAATATTTTTCGGTGATCACATATTTCAGCTCGCGCAGGCGTTCGGCACCGATCGAGCCGTCGAGGGCGCGCGTGACCAGTTTTGCCATCTCTTCCGGCTCGCCGTAGAGGGCGGGCTGGTTGCGCAGCGCAAATTCGGCCACCGCCTCGGGATCGTTCAGCACTTTGCGGGAGATGTCGCGCAGGAAGGCGAGGCGCGCGGCGTCTATGCCGGGCGGCGAGACCAAAAGGCGTCCAATCTTGCGCAGATCCTCGCGGAAATCGATCCACCAGATCGCCTCGGAATCGAGCTTCAACTCATCGAAGATGGTGGGCACGTCGGGCATCAGGGGCGCGCGCTCGCGTGACACAACGGCGAGCGGGCGCAACTGATTGCCTTCGGAATAGCGCGCGGCAGAATCGTCAACGAGGATTGTGCCGTCAACTTCCCCACGAATTGCCGCAAGCGAAAAATCCTTCGACGAAGGATAGCCGATCATGATTTTGCACGGGATCTTCAGCGCGTGGCACAGCACGGCGGAGGTGTCCGACGCGCCATCCGTCTTGCCATTGGCGCCGATGAAGATCGGCTTTGCTGGATTTGCAAAGTCCTTCATCGTCTTGTAGGGGCCGTTCGGATTGACGATGAGGACCCGCGGGGCGGTGTTGACGCGGGCGAGGATGGGATATTTTGTCAGGTCGAAACGCAGGGACGGGTCTTCCGTCAGCTTGGCGAACACCGCACCTTCACCCGGTGCCAGCATGAGCGTCAGGCCGTCGGGTGCTGCACCCCACACATGGTTCATCGCCGTCATCATGCCTGCGCCCGGCCGCGATTCGACGAGGACATTGGCCCCCAGATATTTGCCAAGCCAGGGCGCCAGCATGCGCGAATAGAGATCATAGCCGCTGCCCGCGGCTCCGCCATTTACGAGACGGATGGTCTTGCCCCTGAAAAAATCAGCCTGGGTTTCGGCGCGCGCAGGGGCACCTGCTATCGCAAGGCATACGCCAAGGGCGCCGAGCAAGGCGCGTGGGGCAAACAGCATGACATCCTCCCGATCGTCGGAACCTCGTCGGGCTCCGTTGTGGAGAGGCTAGTCCGCGTGACGCGGACCTGCAAGGGCACGCCACCTTCAGACTGTCGCGGCTTTGGTGAAGGATGTCGCGCCAAGGGCACGGGCATCACCGAAAAACCCGACAATCCAAGGCAGCTTTTATGCCCCTCATTGCGATCCCGCGAGACGCTGGCGCTCAATTATTCTTGAACACGACGTCGCGGATGACTTTCTTCTGCTCTGGCGTAACCCCGCTGAGAACCTTGCGCGTCATCGCCAGCGCCGTCTCCGGCGGCTGGTAGGCGACGAAGCGCTGGGTCTTCTCGCCCTCGGCCATGAGTTCCGGGTTGGTGAGCGCGCGCTTCACGGCGGCACGCAGGAAGGCGATGCGTTCGGCGGGGACGCCAGGCGTGGTGATCAGGATGCGACCGAGGTCATTCAGGTTCTCGCGAAAGGTGAACCACCATTCCTGGTCAGGCGTCAGCTTCATCTGCTCAAAAATGGTCGGAACGTCGGGCAAGAGGGACGAACGCTGGTGGCCCATGGCAGCTATGCCACGCGCCTGTCCGTTCTTCACATAATTGGCTGCCGAGGAATCGGACAGGTAGAGTCCGTCCATCTCGCCGCGCTCCATGGCCAGCGCGATATCGCCGCTGCTCTTGTAGCCAAGGACAATCTGGCAATCGAGCTTGAGCGCATGGCAGGTGAGGGCTGCTCCGTCAGCCGGTCCATCGCTCGGGCCTGTGCCACCCCAGCGGATCTTAACCCCGGACTTCATAGCCTCGGCTACGGTCTTCACGTCCGACTTCGGGCTCATCAGCCAGATCCAGGGGTAGGCGCTGATGATGCCGAGATGGTCAACTTTGGTCAGGTCATAGCGAAGGTTGTCCTGGTCGAGCAGTTGGCCGAGCGCCGCCGGGGTGCCGTTGACGATCAGGACCCGCAGGCCGTCGGCCGGGCCCGTCGCGATCTGGTTGAGGGCGAGCAAGCCTCCCGCACCCGGCAGGTTTTCGACGATGACCGTGGTGTCGAGCTCTTTCGAAAGATAGGGTGCGATCATGCGTGCATAGGCGTCAAAACCACCGCCGACGCCAAGACCGACGGTAAAGCGAACCGTCTTGCCCTTGTAGAAGGCCGCGCTGGCGTCCTGCGCCAGAGCTGCCCCGGTGGTGGTTGCCGCCAGACCAGCGACCAACGCCGCGCGCAGAATCTGCCTGAGACCTGTCATGCCCTTGCCTCCCTATCGTTTCCACCCCCGGGCCGTTCGACCTCGGGCACCCCTCTTGAGGGCGGCATGCATCGTGGCCCGATACTTAGAATCTTCCTAACCGCCCATCAACTCTTCAAAGGAACGCATGGGCCGATCTTGGAAGGAGATTGTTAAGGCTCACCGGCTAACGTTCGAGTCCTCGCAGTTGGAGTGCGCGTCGTGCTGATTTGGTGGGTCCAGGGAACGGGTGTGCGTCACCCTTGCAACGATCTTGAAGGTGCCCTTTGGATGGTCTCGGCCGTACGTGCCTGGGACCCCGAGGCATCGGTCTGCTGCGCCTATGCAGCGCTCGCGGAGAATGACAGAGACTTCTCGGAAGATTGATTCGAGAGGACATTTCCCCCGTCACGATGAGAAATGTCCGCGTCCTCGGGCATTTCATTTTCGCGGGCGCGTAAAAATAAACTTTTTGTGGCTTGTGCCACCTATGTGGTGTCACTACGTTCGACACATCGACTTCGGCCGGGTTATTGGCCAAGCGCTCCGTATTGGGCGCCGCTGTTCTCCACGTGAATTCGATACCGAGCGGTGCGCGACAGTGTGCCGAATTGCTAGGCTTGTCTAAAAGGATTTTTCCCATGGCTACGGGAACTGTAAAGTGGTTCGACGCGACAAAGGGCTACGGATTTATCCAGCCTGATCAGGGTGGCAAGGACGTATTCGTCCACATCAGCGCCGTCGAGCAGGCTGGTCTGCGCGGTCTCAATGAAGGGCAGAAAGTCAATTTCGAAGTCCTCGCTGACAAGCGCACCGGCAAGCAGGCCGCTGGCAACCTCACGGTTGCAGGCTGATCGAACGTCCTGTTCACGCGCGGGAGATTATCCCGTTTGCTGGAAGACCGGAAAGGGCTCTCTCGCGGGGCCCTTTCCTTTTTGTGGGGTCGCCGGCCTGCACGGCCCAGCAAAATCAAAGGCTTGCTTATAATCCTGAAGCGCCGGAGAGCGGGGTCTCAGCCGTGCGAAAGACACTCGTCGACCGCGGAATGAGTCTGACCGATCTTCAGCAGGCGTTCGATCTCGTGGACGCCTAGGCGAGCGCGGACTCGACACCGGCGGCGATCGCGAGCAGATCGCGGTCGAATCCGCCGGGAGCGGCTAGCATGAGTCCCGCCGGAGCCTCGGGCGGGCGCGCCATCGGAACCGAGATCGCACACCCCTCAAGCATGTTGATCACCGACGGATTGCGGAGAATGAGCAGGTTCAGCCGCGTGAAATCCGCATCGAGGTCGAACGCTGCTATGGTTGGCGGCACAATGGGAACTGTCGGATAGGCCAAGACATCATAATCTTGCATCCGCTCGTTGAACGCAGCGATCAATCGCGTGCGGGTGCGTTTGAGCGCAATATAATCCGACGCACTTTGCTCATGGCCGCGCTCGATCCGCGACAGGACGCGCGCGTCATAGAGCGAGCGATGGGTCTCGATCAAGGTGGCATGGGTTGTCAGGCTTTCAGGTGCCGCAAAGCCGCCCTTGGCGTTGGCGGCAGGGATTGCATCAATCTCGGGAAAGACCACACGGCTGACCGTCGCGCCCGCGTCACAAAGCTTCTCCAATGCTTTTTCAAAAGCTGCGGCAATGGTCTCGTCCAGGTCATTCAGCACATAGGCTTGCGGCACCACGATGCGCAATCCTCGAACATCGCGGGGGTGAAATGGCGTCAATGGCGCGCCTGAGACGATGCTGTCGAGCGTCGCGCAGCAGGCGACACTGCGCGCGATAGGGCCAATCGAATCGAGGGTCGTCGAGAGCGGGAAAGCCCCGACAGTCGATACACGTCGCGCTGTCGGCTTGTAGCCGACAAGCCCGTTGAAGGCTGCCGGAATGCGGCATGACCCGCCAGTGTCTGTGCCGAGCGAACCATGCGCCATGCCGTCTGTCAGCGCGATGGCACCGCCCGACGTCGAGCCGCCCGGCACGCGTCGCTGCGCGCGATTCCAGACGCAGAGAGGCGTGCCGTAGTGCGGATTGATGCCGACGCCTGAGAAAGCGAACTCGGTCATGTTCGTGCGACCGATGACGATAAAACCGGCGGTCTTGAGCCGTGCGACAGCAACAGCGTCCTGCCTGGCAGGCATCGCGTCTCCCAGGACCAAAGACCCTGCGCGCGTGACCTCGCCCCTGATGTCGAAAAGGTCTTTGATGGATAGGGGAATGCCAGCATAGCGCGACGGCGCGGCACCGATAGCACGCAAGGCGTCGATCGCGCGAGCGGCCTGACGCGCGCTGTCATGGGCAACCGCGACGAAGACGCGCGCGCCTTCGCCGTTGGGATCATCAATGCGAGCGAGACAGGCCTCGACGAGTGCCTCGCTCGTGGTTTCGCCCTTGTCGAGGGCAACAGCGAGGCTTTCGAGCGTGGCGGTCATGGGATGTCTCAGACAGGGTCGAAGTAGTGGATTTCAAGCAGGATGCAGCCGGCGTCCGAACGGAATGGCCCGTGATAGGCGCCCGGCGGGCGGCAGGCGTAGGTGAAGGGAAAAAAGCTCTCACCGCCCTTGCCCTGTGCATCATTACCGACGGTCAGGTCGCCGGAGACGAGGAAAACCTCTTCCCAATATTCATGCACAAAGGGAACGGTCGTGAACTCGCCCGGATCGAAACGGAGAAGGCGCGTGCGGCTGCCCTTGCGGCCGACCTCGTCGAGCGCGCCCGACAGGATCTTCTGCTGGATGCCCTTGGGATATCCCTTGGGCACTTCCCAGCCGACCGACATGTCGAGCGTCTTGAATTCATCATGCAGCTTGTTGATGGCCATGTTCGTTCCGCCTTACGCAGTCCAGTATTTTGAAACGCTTGTCGCGACGACGTCCTCATAGGCGGGCTCGCCTTCGAGAATGCCAACCTCCCGACAGAATTGATTCATGCCCTTCACGAAGTCCGGAGAGATCGATGCATCGTAATAGGGCAGGTCGCGCGCTATGATCTGCGCGATGAGACCGGTCTCCGTTTCCGGGAACAGCTTTCGCGCCGCCTCCGTCGCCAGAGACACATCGGCCTTCAGCGCCTTCTGTGTCGCGACGATCGCGCGCACCACGGCCGCAGCGACTTCCGGCTCCTCGGCAATCAGCTTGTCGCTCGCAGCGATGCTCGCCATCGTGTAATTGAAGCAGCCCTTCGGGCCGTCGCCGCGACGAATGTCGAGCACGACCTTGCCGGCGCCGCGCGTGACCGCGACCTCGGTGCCCATGCCATTGGCCCAGAAGCCATCGATCTGTCCTGCTTCGAGCGCCTTGGCGGCGAACAGGCCGAAGTTGACGGTGACACCGGGTTGGATGACGGCGCCGGGCACGGGACCCAGCGTGATGTTGTCGCGCTCGAGATCATAGCCGCCATTGATGAGCAGGCGCTGCAAGCCCATGTTGACCCAGGGCGCAGCACCGATCTTCTTGCCTTTGAGGATGTCGAGATCACCACGCTTGGGATCGAGATCTGCGCGCATCACGAGGAACCAGTACATGCCCTGCGCCTGCGCACAGAGCAGCTTCACACCCTTCCAGTTCGGGAAGGCCGACAGCGCCGAATGAGCGGAACC
>CAIWVR010000374.1 GCA_903916165.1 uncultured Hyphomicrobiales bacterium
AAATTATGAAAAACCACCGACGCATCACGACGCGCGCCACTCTTCCCTGTCCCGACGGTCCCGTATTCGATGAATCAGGCCGGTGTCGCGCCTTGCTCGCGCGCGTGACCCGGAAGGGCGGGCGGGCTGCCTGACCGCCCGTGCGTCTCCTGCCTTCAGGGTCGGGGGCCTCCCCCGGCGACGGAAGCCAGGAAACCGGTTGTGGCGCCGGACGTCAGGACCACCCCCTTATCCCCCGCACCCAGCGCCGCGCATGCTGTCGATTGATCGCGTCACGACCAGCCGGGACGCAAGACGTGACGGTCTCAAACATCAACGGGGACGGAAAGGCGGGGGAGATCCTTCGGCAAGACGCGTTCGGGAGAAATCATGATCGCGGATATGGTGCGTCGCCAGAACCCGTTCAGTCAGCAAACAAAACGCGATCACATGCGAGCTGTACAAGCAATTTCAGGGAGACACGTCTCAAAAGACATCCTCAGACTCAAGTTATGACTATGGACCGAAGACAAGCATTCCCCTTGCGCAGTGCAGACTATGAACTCGCCTTGCCAAAGTCCCCGGAGGCACTCATACTTGCGCAAATAAAAACAATCTGGGGGGCTCAAGGATGTCTTTGGGGTTCATGTCGCGCACCACGATGTTCGGTCTGGCATGTCTTGTGAGCATGCAGGCGCATGCACAGGATGCTGCACATTTTTTCACTGACAAGACAATCAATTTCATTGTCGCCTCCGGACCAGGCGGCGGCTACGACATGTATGCGCGCATCCTCACACGCCATTTCGGTCGCAATATCCCGGGCAATCCAGCCTTTGCCGTTCAATATCTGCCCGGCGGCGGTGGCCTGGTCGCAGCCAATAATCTTTACGGGCTCTCCAGGAAAGACGGCACTGTGATGGGGCTTTTGGCCTCCAGCACATTCCTCCTTGCAGCCGTCGGTGATCAGCACACCAAATTTGAGAATCTCAAATTCACCTTTATCGGGAATATGAATGAGGAAGCAGATACATGCTCTGTCTGGCATTCAACTGGCATTAAATCGATCCAGGATCTGAAATCTCGCGATGTCATCATTGGGACAGCTGGCGTGGGATCGAACTCGCATACGTTTCCTGTCGGCATGAATGCGGTCATTGGAACACGCTTCAAAACCATTTCCGGCTATTCCGGCGGTGCCCAGATACGAACAACTGCCATGGAACGCGGTGAATTGCATGGCTCTTGCGGTATTTTTGTTTCCACTCTGGGGGCGCAATTCGGCCAGCCCCTGTCCGAGGGAAAGCTCAATGTCATCATCCAGATGGGCCTGAACCGGCATCCCAAATATCCCGACATCCCCAATGCGCTCGAACTCTCAGGCGATGAGGCAGGACGCCAGTCTCTCGAATTGCTGTTTGCACAACTGGCACTTGGTCGACCGATCCTCGCCCCGCCGGATGTGCCACAAGACCGCGCAAATCTCCTCTCAAAAGCCTTTCAAGACACGATGCGTGACCGTCAATTTTTGGCAGAGGCTGAAAAAACCAATGTTGAAACAAGATGGTTTGATGCCGCGCGCATGCGTGATGTCATGATGAAAATGGAAACCGCACCTGCTCCTATCAAGTTACGCGTGCGCACCATTCTTGATCAGCAAAATTAAAGGAAAAATGAAATGCAATTCGGATTGTATGGCACAAATGGCCATGTGACCGTCGGGGCTCCGGAAATTGCACAAGCTGTGCTGGAAGCGCGCGGGCCCTTGCCGGAGGGTCGTCAGGACAAGCAATATGAATTTGGCCTCGACATCATGCTTGCAGCCGAAAAAGCTGGATTTGACATTATCCTCTTTGCTGAACGCCACCTCGGTCCAGATCTGACATCATGGGTCGTCGCCGGTGCCATTGGTTCGCGCCTTGAGCGTATGCGCTCCATGGTCGCAGTCCACCCGGGCCTGTGGCATCCGGCCTTGATTGCAAAATTGTCCATGTCACTCGACCGTATCTGCAAGGGCGGGATGGCCATCAATCTGGTGACCGGTGCCAATGAGGCGGAATTCCAGATGTTTGGTGGAACAGCCTTGATGGATCAGGCTGACAAACGGTATATCCGCGCCACCGAATTTACCAATTTCATCAAAAACGCCTGGATACATGACAAATTCTCCATGCCCGGAGAGTTTTTTCCAACTGAGAATTTCGAATTGCGCCTGCGCCCGCGCCATCAGGCGCCCCCCGAAATGTTCACGGCTGCCAATTCAGCAGGCGGACGAAAAATGGTCGCCGAAACCGGTGACTGGTGGTTCCTGCCTTATGACCGGAATATCACCACGACGGCTGAAATGCTGCGCGAACTCGAAAAATCCATCGCCGATATGACCCAACGCATGAACGCGATCGGGCGCAAGGTTCGGTTCGCCTTCAATCCCTTTGTTGGTTTCGGCGATACGATGGAAAGTGCGCTTGAGGCCAGCGTCGGGCGCATCATTGCGCATGAACAAAATCCTGATACGGCAAAGATCCAGCGCAGTATGCTGCCGGCAACCTTGGGCGGGTGCATGGGGCGCCCAGACGACATACGTCAACAAATCAGCCGTTTCCGGGACATGGGAATCGAGTTGCTCCTCTTTAAAATGACCGCCGGCACGGCAGATGTTTGCCGGATCGGAACAGAAATCATCGCGCCCTTCAGGAAGGGATCCACATGAAACGACTGGCTCTTCTCCTCATCTTTCTGTGGGTTGCAGATCCCGCACGCGCGGCAGATGATGGAATTGATGCTTTCTATAATGGCAAAAATATACGCCTTACGGTGGGATCATCAGCTGGTGGCGGTACGGATATTGTGGCCCGTTTGCTGGCGCGCCACTTGAACCGCTACATCCCGGGAAAACCTGGTATCATTGTTGTCAATCAACCAGGCGGAGGCGGACTTGTCGGCGCCAATCGGATTGCCAACAATGCCGCGCGCGATGGAACAGAAATTGCGACAATGGAGCGTGCCATCCCGCAATTCGCCTTTATGGGCGATACGAATGTGCATTTCGATCCGCTGGCGCTGACATGGCTTGGGTCTCTGTCATCCTACCGCAACGATGCTTTCATGCTGTTCGTCAATGCGGATCACCCGGCACGTTCAGTCGACGATTTGCGCCCGGGAAAAATGATGGCACGGCTTGGCGCAAGCCAGCAAGGATCAACCAATCTGACATTTGCGCTGATTGCACGTGATGTCCTTGGCCTTAATGTGGTTCCCATCAAAGGTTATGCAGGAACTGCAAAAATCTCACTGGCTATGGCGGCGCGCGAAGTTGATGGCCAGCTCATGGGGATTGTTTCGCTTCAAGCCAGCCAGCGCCACCTCTGGGAGACCAAAATGGCGCGCCCATTGGTCCAATTTGCCCGGCATACGCGCCATCCTATATTGCCTGATGTGCCCACCGGTTATGAATTGTTACGAGATGACACGAGCCGGGCACTACTTGAATTTGCCGAATTGCCCTTTTTCATGGCGCAATCCTTTGTTGCACCACCCAATCTACCTGCAGATCGATCAGCCGCACTTCGTAAAGCCTTTGTGCTGATGACCGTGGATTCAGACTATCGTGCCGAGGCCAACAAGCTTGATATAGACGACAGTCCCGTTGGGTATGAAGAGATCGAGGCCCTTCTGAAAAAGGCAAAAAATACGCCCAAGCCGGTGATCGACGCCTTTCAACGCGTGATTTCAAGATGAATATCCGAGTTTGCCTTCAATCCATCCGATAAGGGGCCGATAATCATGACATGCCTGAAAAAATATTTTCTTTCCGGGCTGATCGGAGTGGCGCTCTCAAGCGCCGCGCAGGCTGATGCGATTGAGGATTTTTACCGCGGCAAGCAAATGCAATTCATCATCCGGACCGCGGTCGGTGGTGATTACGATCAATATTCACGATTGCTTGCAAGGAACATGTCTCGCCATATCCCCGGACGACCGACCATTCTTCCCATCAACATGCCCGGTGGCGGTGGCATCACCGCTGCCAATTTCGTCGGACAATCCGCGCCCAAGGATGGCTCGGTTTTGACGATGGTGAGCCAGGGACTTCCAATCGATCAGGCACTTGGTCTCAATAAAAGTCTGCGTGTTGATCTGCGCCAGTTCAACTGGATTGGTAATGTGGTCAATGCAAACCAGTTGCTTGTCGTCTGGCATACCTCACCCATTCGTTCCATAGAAGACGCCAGGCAACGCGAAACAAGCATTGGCGCAACGGGCGCTGGTTCGGTCTCTTCCCAATTGCCCTCTTTCTATAACAAGATCCTTGGAACAAAATTCAAGATTATTATGGGCTATCAATCGGGTCAGGAGATTGACCTGTCCATGGAGCGGGGAGAAGTCGAGGGGCGTGGCACAAATACTTTCACTGGATATATGGCTTCAAAGCCTCATTATCTGGCACGGAATCTGATCATTCCCCTTGTGCAAGTCGGACTAAAGCGAGAGGCGGAATTGCCGAATGT
>CAIWVR010000375.1 GCA_903916165.1 uncultured Hyphomicrobiales bacterium
AGCTGGCGGCCGCCTCAATGCTGCGCGGTGAATTGCGCTTCACCGACGCCGATCTCGTGCGCCCGCAGCTCACGCGTTCGGGTTATGATGGTGGTGCCATCATGATGCCGCACATGCCGGATTTCTCCCCCTCGGGTGTGCAGATCGAGCGGCTCAACATCCGCGATGGATCACTCGCCGTCCGGGCCGAAGGGACGTCGCCGACCGTGATCGGCGGGCTGGATTTCACCGGCGAAGCGACGTCGCTGGCCGGTCCGTTCAAGGGCTCCGGGTCCTGGCTGATCGCCGACGCGCCGGTCAAGTTTCGGTTCACCACCAGCCAGATCGAAGGCAATCGGCTGCGTATGAAGCTGATCGTCGACGAGAGCGGGCTGGGACCCCGTGCCGATCTGGAAGGGGAGCTGTCGCTGATTGCCAATGGCCCGGGCGTGCTTCCGGTCTTCGTGGGCATGGCGGCTTTTTCTGCAAGGGACACGATAGCGGGCGCGCCAGTTCCCTGGCGCCTTTCGGGTGCCTTCAAGGCGGATACGACGCGCGCAGGCTTTGAGTCTGCCGACCTGCGGGCCGGGGATGAGGACCGCGCGGTCACGGCGACGGGCACTGTCGCCCTGTCCTTCGCCCCGATGCTGCGGCTTGATGCGCAATTCGTCGCACGCCAGCTTGATTTCGACCGCCTGCTGGCAGGCGGTAACAAGGCCACCTCCGCCGGCCAGCGCCTGGCGGCCCTGTTTGCGGGCGCGGTCGCCGACGCCAGTGTGCCGGAGCGGATCCCGTTTCCGCTCGCCGTCTCGCTCACATCGCCCACAGCAACGCTGGCTGGCGAAACCCTGACCGAATTGCGCGCCGAGCTTGGCCTCGAAGCGGGTCAGTTGCCGCATGTGAAACTGGCCGTGCAGGGGCCCGCGCGCTCGGCCCTGTCGATGGATGGCTCCGTCGAGACGGGCTCGGCGGCGGCGTTCCGGGGCCGTATGGACCTGTCCACCCGCGATTTGCGCCGACTGTCGGACTGGCTCGCGCTCAGTCTGCCGGACGAGGCGGGGCGTTTGCGTGATCTGCCGTTCCGCAGCCTCGATCTGGGCGGTGACGTCGAAATATCCGCGGCGAGTGCTTTTGTGAACAAACTCGCCCTGCGTCTCGACCGGTCTCAATTTGCCGGCGCGATGTCCTTCAACCGTGCGACGCAGGAGAAGGCACCCTACCTGTTCGCCAATCTGACCTCGGACGCCCTCGATCTCGAGGGCCTGCCGGAACTTGCCGGCCCGGCGCGTCTGGCCGCCGATATGGACCTGTCGCTGACGCTGGATGCGTGGGGTGTGCGGCTGGAACGTTTCGGAGCGGGATATGTCAATGCTGGACATATCGGCCTGGAATTGGTCAAGGATCCGTCAGGCACGCAGCTGAAGAAGTTCGCCATCAAGAATATTGGCGGTGCCAATGTCTTCGCCACCGGTGATTTCGGTGCCGGCAAAGTCAAGGTCGAAGCGCGTCTCGATGCGGAGCGGTTGGGCGATCTCGCAGCGCTGGTGCAACGTGTTGCGCCCGGTCCGTGGGCCGATGCCCTGGCGAAACGCGCCACGGCGCTGTCGCCGGCCTCGCTCACCCTGGAGGCGCGTGGCAATGGTACGGATGCGCTGGGCGACATCAAGATCGAAGGCACGGTGCGCGGCTCCAAGGTCGGTCTGCAGTCAAAGGGCGACTTGAATGTGCTCGACGTCAAAGCCAGTGCGGAGAGCGCGGACGCGGTCATGCTCTTGCGCCAGTTCGGCTTCGAGACGCTGCCGCTGCCGGGATTGGGCGCGGGCCGCGTCACGCTGAGCGCCAAGGGGTCGCGCGGGGATGGTTTTGAGACCGCCATTGTCGCCCATGCCGGGCGCAGCGAAATGGGTTTCGACGGGCGCATCGATCCCGACAAGGCCGACTGGCGCGGCAAGCTGCGCCTGCGGTCTCCCGATGCCGGTCCGCTCCTGCGCGCGCTGGCGATTGCCTTGCCCGACGCTCAGGCGGGCCTGCCGGCGGATGGTTCCGCGCAGGCTGAACAGGTGGGCGGCGTGCTCTCCTTTTCCAATCTTTCCGGGCTTGTTTCCGGCGTGTTCGTCAACGGCGCTCTACGGGGTGTCCCGGACGGCGAGGGGCGCCGCTGGTCTGGCGATCTGAAGCTTGATCGCCTGGCGCTGGCGGATCTCTCGGCCCTTGTGCTCGGGCCGCAGCGGATTCCGGCGCGTGGGGCTGTGTGGTCGGACCAGGCGTTCGGGCCGGGTCTTGCCGAGCCGCCGCGGAT
>CAIWVR010000376.1 GCA_903916165.1 uncultured Hyphomicrobiales bacterium
GCGGCGGGCTTGCCGGGACGGCGGCGCCCTCGTCCTTGACCAGGCGGGCAAAGCGACGGCGCAGCACTTCGCGCATCATCCCGTAATCGTCGCCGGGCGTCAGCTCCTCGGACTTGATGTTGAAGGTGCGGTAATGGCTTTTCATAAAGCCCTGCGGGCCTGCGACCACCATGCCGCCGACCGCATTCGTGCCCATAATGTGCGAATTGTCATAGACCTCGACCCGGCGGAGCTTCCTCTCGATCCCGAAGGCGGTGGCGAGTGCTTCCAGCATTTTCTGCTGCGCGGAGGTCTCGGCAAGCTTGCGGCCCATCGTCTCGCGCGCATTATTGGCCGCATGTTCCACGAGTTCGCGGCGCTCGCCGCGCTGCGGCACCACGACCTCGACCTTGCGCCCCATACGCGCTGACAGCGCCTCTTCGAGGAGTGCGCGGGTTTCCACATCATGCGACAGCAGGACGAGGCGGGCGGCGGGCTTGTCCGCATAGAATTGCGCAAGAAAGGCGTCGAGCACCTCCGCCTCGCCCAGCGACCGGTCGGCGCGCGGAAAGTAGGCGCGATTGCCCCAGTTCTGGAAGGTGCGGAAGAAAAACACCTCGACGCAGAATTGGCCCGCCTGCTCGACGATCGAGAAGACATCCGCCTCCTCCACCGTCCTGGGATTGATCCCCTGCTCGCCCTGGATTGCCGACAGCGCGGCGATGCGGTCGCGCAGACGCGCGGCGCGCTCGAACTCCAGCTTTTCGGCAGCCGCCATCATCTCGGTCGCCAGATGATCCCGGACGCCACGGCTTTTCCCCGACAGGAAGTCGCGCGCCTCGCCCGCCAGCGCCGCATAATCGATATGCGAGATCTCGCCCGTGCATGGGCCGGCGCAGCGCTTGATCTGGTAGAGCAGGCATGGCCGGGTGCGATTCTCGTAATAGGAATCGGTGCAGGAGCGCAGCAAAAATGCGCGCTGCAAGGCGTTCAGCGTGCGGTTCACCGCCCAGACGCTGGCGAAGGGGCCAAAATAATCGCCCGTCCGGTTGCGCGCGCCGCGATGCTTGGTGAGTTGCGGTGCCGCGTGGTCGCCGGTCAGCAGAATATAGGGAAACGACTTGTCGTCGCGCATCAGCACATTGAAGCGCGGCTTCATCTGCTTGATGTAATTCGTCTCGAGCAGCAGCGCCTCGGTCTCTGTCGACGTGGACACGAAGACCATGGAGGCGGTGAGCGAGATCATCCGCGAGATGCGGCCATTGTGGCCGCTCCCGCGGGCATAGCTCGAAATGCGCGATTTGACGCTCTTGGCCTTGCCGACATAGAGCACCTCGCCCGCATCCGAGATCATGCGGTAGACGCCAGGACCGCGTGGCGCATGGCGCAGATAGGAGCGGATCACCGCAGCGCCCCGCAGCACGGAAGCCGGCGCCGCATCCCCGTCAAGCGCCAGGTCGAGCGGGCCTGCCAGATCCTCCTCGACGTCGTCATCGGCCAGACCATCGTCAACCAGATCAGGTGCGAGCAGGGCCGCAGGCTCCACCGTGGCGGGTGCCTCGCCCGACGGGCCAGTCTCTGGTTCGGGCGGCTTTTCTCTGCTCATAGCCGACATCTAGGCACTGGCGGCGCAGGATGAAAGCCCTGACAACCGCCCTTCCATCATGTGAATGTCGCGATTTCGGTGAATCATGTCATTGCAGGGTCACACAATGTTGTTCGACTCCGGCATCCTTGCTAAGACCCGCACAACATAAGGCTGGCACTGCAGGGAAACCGACATGAGCGATATCAAGCTTCTCGCGGGCAATTCGAACCGCGCGTTAAGCGAGGCGATCGCTGCCTACCTCGGGCTGCCTCTCGCAAAGTGCCAGGTGAGGCGCTTTGCGGACATGGAGATCTTCGTCGAGATCCAGGAAAACGTCCGCGGGCTCGACACATTCATCATCCAGTCGACGTCTTTCCCGGCCAATGATCACCTGATGGAGCTGCTGATCATGACGGATGCGCTGCGCCGCGCCTCCGCCCGCCGAATCACTGCCGTCGTCCCCTATTTCGGCTACGCCAGGCAGGACCGCAAACCCGCCCCGCGCGCACCCATCTCGGCCAAGCTGGTCGCCAATCTGATCACCCGCGCCGGCGTCGACCGTGTGCTGACGCTCGATCTCCATGCCGGGCAGATCCAGGGCTTTTTCGACATTCCGACCGACAATCTGTTCGGCGCTCCGGTCATGGTCCGCGACATCAAGGAGCGGCTTGATCTGAACAATGTCATGGTGATTTCGCCCGACGTCGGCGGTGTGGTGCGCGCCCGTGCGCTCGCCAAGCGAATCGATGCGCCACTTGCCATTGTCGACAAGCGGCGCGAGCGGGCCGGTGAATCCGAGGTGATGAACATCATCGGTGACGTCGCCGGCAAGAGCTGCATCCTGGTCGATGACATTGTCGATTCGGGCGGCACGCTCTGCAACGCCGCCGAAGCCCTGCTGGCCAAGGGTGCCAAGGAAGTTCGCGCCTACATCACCCATGGTGTTCTCTCGGGCGGTGCCGTCGCCCGCATCGCGTCGTCCAAGCTGAAGGAACTGGTGGTCACCGATTCCATCCAGCCCACCGAAGCCGTGCGCGTGGCCAAGAACATCCGCGTCATTTCGATCGCCCCCCTCATGGGCGAGGCCATTGGCCGCACCGCCAAGGAAGAAAGCGTGTCGAGCCTGTTCGACTGAGAGCCTTCAGCTTGCCTCCGGTGCCGCAGTTTAGCAAAACTGTCGGGCATTCCTTTTTGCGGTTCTACATTCGAATGGTCTGAAGCGAGCGCAATCGCGTCCGCCTCCCCCTTGCGGAGAGGGAGAAACGAAGCGTTGCGCCCTTTGAATTGTTAAACCTGCACGTTCCTAGAGGTGAGACATGACGAAGGCGATCATCGGGATTATGGGCGGATCGGGCATTTATGACCTGCCCGGTCTGGAAGACCTGCGCGAGGAGGCTGTCGCGTCGCCCTGGGGCGAGCCGTCCGACACCTTGCGGCGTGGCCGCATCGGCCAGACCGAAGTTGTCTTCCTGCCACGCCACGGGCGCGGCCACCGGCTGTCGCCGTCGGGCATCAATTACCGCGCCAACATCGACGCCATGAAGCGCGCGGGCGTGACGGATCTCGTCTCGGTCTCCGCCTGCGGCTCCTTCCGCGAGGATCTCGCGCCGGGCACCTTCGTGCTGGTCGACCAGTTCATCGACCGCACGCAGGGCCGTGCGTCATCCTTCTTCGGCAATGGTTGCGTGGCCCATGTCTCGATGGCGCATCCCGTCGCGCCGCGCCTGCAGGCGCGCATTGCGGAAGCCGCGCAGGCCGAGGACATCGCCTGCGTGCGCGGTGGCACCTATGTCTGCATGGAAGGCCCGCAATTCTCCTCGCTGGCGGAATCGCTCGCCTACAAGAATATGGGCTGCGACGTGATCGGCATGACGGCCATGCCGGAAGCCAAGCTCGCGCGCGAGGCGGAAATCTCCTACGCGACCATCGCCATGGTGACGGATTTCGACTGCTGGCATCCCGGCCACGACGTGGTCGATGTCGCCAGCGTCATCAGGATCGTGCAGGAAAATGCCGCCAAGGCCGCGCGCCTGCTCGCCCGGCTGATCGTCGATTTCCCGGCCGACCACGAGCCTTGCCCGATCGGCTCCGACCGCGCCCTTGACGCCGCCATCATGACGGCACCCGCCGCGCGTGACCCCGCGCTGCTGAAAAAGCTCGACGCCATTCTCGCGCGCGTCCAGGCGCATTGAAGGACCAACCATGAGTTTTGACAGCGACCTGCGCCATTCGATCCGCGCGATCCCCGATTATCCGAAACCCGGCATCATTTTCCGCGACATCACCACCCTGCTGGGCGACGCCCGCGCGTTCCGGCGCGCCGTCGACGAACTGGTGCAGCCCTGGGCTGGCACGAAGATGGACAAGGTGGCAGGCATGGAAGCGCGCGGCTTCATCCTCGGCGGGGCGGTGGCGCATCAATTGTCGGCGGGCTTCGTGCCGATCCGCAAGAAGGGCAAGCTGCCGCATACGACAGTCTCCATCGCCTATTCGCTGGAATATGGCGTCGATGAAATGGAAATGCACACCGATGCCATCGTGAAGGGCGAGCGCGTGATCCTCATCGACGATCTGATCGCGACCGGCGGCACGGCAGAAGGCGCGGTAAAACTGCTGCAGCAGATGGGCGCGGAGGTGGTCGCCGCCTGTTTCGTCATCGACCTGCCGGAGCTGGGAGGGGCCAAGAAGATCGAGGCGCTGGGCGTGCCGGTGCGGACCTTGATCAAGTTCGAGGGGCATTGAGGGGCGCGCCCCTCTCCCGCGCTGCGGGAGAGGGAGAACTCAATCCAGTTTCCAGAAACTCGCGCTCTCGAATTCGAAAACACGCTCGCCATTCTGGTTCACGCCACTGTTCTTCGCCCGCACCAGTCCCCAGCCGGGACGCGACGTCACACGCTTTTCGAGCGGCGTGGTGTCGAATGTCACCGTATCGCCCGCATAAACAGGCTTGAGCCAGCGCAGCTTCACAAAGCCCGGCGACGGGCCCGCCTCCGGTGCCTTTTCGCCACGCGCGAGCCTCGTTGCCGCCGAGCGTGTCCTGGCGTCGATCAGGGCGCGCATCCAGCTTGCGGCCGTATGCCAGCCAGAGGCTGCGAGCCCGCCGAAGGGACCATTGCTGGCCGCCGCGTGATCGATGTGGAACGGCTGCGGATCAAACATATGTGCGAAGGCCAGCACATCTTCCTCGGGGAAGCTGCACAGGCCGAGCACGAGGCGCTTGCCGATCTCGATTTGGGAATAGAGCGGCATGTCGTCGGGTGTTTCAAAAGGCAGCAAGGGCGTCGTGGCCGCGGCCCGCACCACGGGCTTGGGCGCGCTCTCCTGGCCGCGCCGCCCGATCATGAGGAAATTGGTCTGCGTCATGACCACGGTGCCATCCTGGTCGCGCAGGTCGAACCGGAACTGCACGAGGCCGATGGAGGGGCGCGACTGGGACACGCGCGCCGACAGCACTTCGGCACGCGCGCTGAGCACCATGCCAGGCCGCACCGGCTTCAGCCATTTCACCTCGTCAATGCCCGGCGCACCGCGCCCGTCGGACATGTTGAGGAAACCGTCGCAATTCAGCCGCATGAGGATCGCGCAGCTGTGCCAGCCCGATGCGGACAGGCCGCCCAGGATGGAGCGCTGCGCGGCCTTTTCGTCGAGATGGAAGGGTTGTGGATCGAAAGCCGTCGCGAAAGTGACGATCTCGTCCTTCGTCACCGGGTAGGCACCGAATTCGAGCACGCGTCCGGGCGGGAAATCCTCGAAACGAAGCAGCGCGCCGTCGGTCATCCTGTCACTCCTGACGGCCGCAGGCCGCCCTCAGTTAGCGAAGCGGAAGTGCAGGCAATCGCCGTCCTGCACCACATATTCCTTGCCCTCGAGCCGGAATTTTCCCGCCTCGCGGGCACCCGCCTCGCCATTGCAGGACACATAATCCTCATAGGCAACCGTTTCCGAGCGAATGAAGCCTTTTTCGAAATCCGTATGGATGACGCCCGCCGCGGCCGGCGCCTTGGTGCCACGCTCGATCGTCCAGGCGCGCGCTTCCTTCGGACCCACCGTGAAATAGGTCACGAGGCCGAGCAATTCATAGCCCGCGCGGATGACGCGGTTGAGGCCCGGCTCCGCCAGACCCACGGCGTCGAGATAATCGGCCTGGTCTGCAAAGGGCAGTACGGCGATCTCGCTCTCGATCTTGGCCGAGACCACGACCGCGACGGCGCCCTCTTCCTTCGCGCGGGCCTTCACCTGTTCGGAGAAATGATTGCCGGAATCGGCTGCGCCTTCCTCGACGTTGCAGACATAAAGCACGGGCTTGGACGACAGCAGGCCGAGGCCGTCGAAGGTCTTGCGCTCTTCCGGATCGACCTTGGCCAGCCGCGCCGGCTTGCCGTCGCGCAGCAGCACGAGGCAACGGCTCATCAGGTCGAACAATTCTTTCGAATCCTTGTCGCCGCCCTTGGCCTTCTTCTCGGTCGCCACGACGCGCTTTTCGAGGCTGTCGAGATCGGCGAGCATCAGCTCGGTCTCGATGGTCTCGATATCGCTGATCGGATCGATCTTGCCCTCGACATGGGTGATGTCACCGTCCTCGAAACAGCGCACGACATGGGCGATGGCGTCGCATTCGCGGATATTGGCCAGGAACTGGTTGCCTAAGCCTTCGCCCTTTGAGGCGCCGCGCACGAGGCCGGCGATGTCGACGAAGGTGAGGCGCGTCGGGATGATTTCCTTCGACCCGGCGATGGACGCCAGCCTGTCGAGGCGGGGATCGGGCACGGCGACGTCGCCGACATTGGGCTCGATCGTGCAGAAGGGATAATTGGCCGCCTGCGCGGCGGCCGTCTGGGTGAGGGCGTTGAAAAGGGTCGACTTGCCGACGTTCGGCAGGCCGACGATGCCACATTTGAAGCCCATGACGATTCCGGTGCTATTTGAAAGGTTCAGGGCTCTTCGCCCGGTCGGCCTGTCCTATGGGGCCGTGGGGGCAAAAAGGCAAGGTCGGGGGGCTTGATCTTGACTGAATATACGTATTTTACGTATGCTCAGAAATATGCATACTGTCTGTCACACGCGAGCCTTCCAGCGTGCGGCTCTTGGAGCCGGCATGACGATGGGCGAAATATCCCGTCTTGAGGATTTGCTTGGCCGCAATCCTCAAGCAGGTGAGGAGATCGTTGGAACCGGCGGGTGCCGAAAGCTGCGTTTCGCTCGGCCGGGGAAGGGCAAGAGCGGCGGGTATCGCGTGATTACGTTTTTCACTGGGCAGGATCTGCCGCTTTTTCTGATTACGGTCTTCGCCAAGAGCGAGCGCGCGAACCTCACACAGGCGGAACGCAACGGGCTCGCGCAACTGACTTCGAAGATCGTCTCCGAATACGCACAGACGACGAGGACGTAGGGCAATGAGCAAGCGTGCATTTTCCAAGATGGCGGAGGGTCTTGAAGAGGCCCTGTCAATCGCAAGGGGCGAAATCGAACCCGCGCGCCTTGTTGTGGCCAAAGAGATCGATGTGAAGGACATCCGCAGCCGGGCGGGCCTCTCGCAAGAGCAGTTCGCCGCGGCGTTTGGCTTTACGGCGACCCAGGTCAAGGACTGGGAGCAGGGACGGTCGCGCCCCACAGGCGGAAATCGAGCCTATCTCATGCTCATTCGCGATAACCCGGCAAAGGTGCGCGATATGCTGGTCGAAGCGGGTTCGCGGGCCGCCTGACGGCTTGCCTTAATGGCTCCACCCGTCTAATTCCCGCGCATGACCTTACAGACCTGCCCCTGCCGTA
>CAIWVR010000377.1 GCA_903916165.1 uncultured Hyphomicrobiales bacterium
CGCAGAAAGAGCTGCGGGGGTTTCTGGGCAGCGTGTAGCAACTCGCGCCCGTCATTGCGTGCGCAGCGAAGCAATCCAGAGGCCGCGCGTGAGGCCCTTGCAGGTGCGCCTTTCAAATCGTTGCTGGTGACGACCAAGCATTCGTGACTGGATTGCTTCGCTCCGCTCGCAATGACGGGCACAAAAAAGGCGTCCCTTTCGGGACGCCTTTTCCAATTCAGCTGAAGGAAAAACTCATTCCATCCAGGGCATCAGCGAGACGTGGATCACGTCTGGCGCGCCCATGCCGCCCACCGACTTGATGGCATATTCCGCATCTTTCAGGCCGTAGCGGTGCGTGGTCATCATGCTGATCGGGAAGCGCTGCGAGGCAAGCTGTTCGAGCGCGAGCTCGCAGGCCTTGTAGCTGTGGCCGCGCGCCGACTTCAGCGTGATATATTTCACCGTCATCTTGCCGACCGGGAAGTTCGGGAAATCAGCCATTTCGCCCTGGATGATCATCGTGCCGCCCTTGCGCTTCAGGGCTTCGATGCCCAGCAGGATCGGCGCGGTGCCGGCACCGGCCGTGCAGTCGAGCACGACATCGACGCCCTTGCCGCCGGTGATTTCCTTGATCCGTTCGACGGGATCTTCTTCCTGCACGTTGATGACGTAATCGGCACCCATGATCTTGGCGCAGTCGAGACGCGCCTTGTCCTTGTTGGTGCCGGTGACAATGATCAGCGAGGCGCCCGCCTGCTTGCAGGCGATGGTCTGCGAGAGACCCTGCTGGCCGGGGCCCTGGATCAGGACAGTCGAATTATAGCCGACGCCGCAATCCATCAGCGCCCATTCGATGCCATTGGCCATCGGGGTGACGAGGCCGGCGAGTTCGGGGCTGACGCCCTTGGGGACGTGGTGGACGACGGAATTCCACGGCAGGTAGACATATTGGGCGAAGCCGCCCCACAGGTGCGGAGGGTTGTCGCAAGTCGTGTAGCCGTAACGGATGCCGTTCGGGTTGTAGCGCCAGTCGGTTGCTTCGCAGTGGCGATATTGGCCGAGGTGGCACCATTCGCACTTGCCGCACGAGACATAATGCTCGACGAAGACGAGGTCGCCTTCCTTGAAACCCTTGCGGTTGGTGAATTCGCGGCCCGCCTTGGCGATGTAGCCGATGTTTTCGTGACCCATGATGACCGGACCGCCCTTGAGGGGATCCTTGAACATCTTCACGTCGGTGCCGCAGATGCCGGCGACTTCCATCTTCATCAACGCGCCATCGATCGGAATCTCCGGCATGGGGAATTCACGGAGTTCCAGCTTGCTCGCGCCTGTCTTCACCGAGGCAAGAACTTTTTCCACCATGATATTCCCCTTTCGTTGTAGAGGGGGCTTTCGTATCTTGCGCGCCTTGGCGCGGTCAAGCGTGTTTGTCGTGCGGAACGTCGGAGTGAGCATGGTTGACGATGCTGCAGCGCAGCAAGCTGAGGGCGGCGACAGCCCGTTTCGTCTCGGCGCGCGCAGCAAGACGGGGCAGGACCGCGCGGCCATCGCCCGCGTCAGGCAATGGGTCCGCGATCGTTTCCGCCTCAACGATGACGATGTCGTCATGGTCAACGAGCTGGAATGCGCGCTGCCCGGCTGCCCGCCGCTGGAAACCGTCATCGCCTTCTGGACAGACGATGGCCAGCGGCGGCATTACAAGGTGTTCAAGCCGGTGGTGGAGGTCGTGGAAGATGACCTGCCGCCGTCCTGGATGAAAAATGCGCTGATCGTCCTCGACGGGATGGGCTGCGACTGCTGCTAGGAGGACAGAAACTTGGCCAAGAAAATCCCGCTCAAGCTGGCGATTGCTGAATATCCCCACACGTCGAAAATCCGTGACGGCTCTATTGAGATCGAGGGTGTCGAGCCACAATTCATCACCGTCAATCCGCAGATCGCCGCCTATCGCCGCATGGTGCGCCAGGTCGAGTTCGATGTCTGCGAGATCGCGCCGACGACTTACATGATCGCCCG
>CAIWVR010000378.1 GCA_903916165.1 uncultured Hyphomicrobiales bacterium
CATCGGAGGTTTTGCGAGCCAACTCGCCACACAGGCGCTCAACGGAACCCTGTTCGGGCAGACGCGCACGGTCGAGGGACCGCGGCTTTCCAACCTCAACATGCTCGCCTCGACCGAGGGCGCGCCGGTGCCGCGTGTCTATGGGCGCGTGCGCATCGGCGGCCAGCTGATCTGGGCGACACGCTTCATCGAGACGGCGGCGACAGTGCGCAGCGGATCGAGCGGCGGCAAATCCACGAGAAGCCTCGCACGCGGCCTCGGCGGCGGCTCGTCCACGGACACCATGACCTATGCCTATGCGGCCAATTTCGCCGTGGGCCTCTGCGAGGGCGAGATCGCCTTCGTGCGTCGCATCTGGGCCGATGGCAAGGAAATCGACCGCACGAGTTTCACCCATCGCGTCCATCGTGGTGGTGCGGACCAGCCCTGCGATCCGCTGATCGTCGCCAAGGAAGGTGCCGACAATGCACCGGCCTATCGCGGCCTCGCCTATATTGTCTTCGAGGCTTTTCCGCTGGCCGATTACGGCAACCGGATTCCGCAGCTCACCTTCGAGATCGTCAAGCCGGTGCATGGCCTGTGCGACATGGTGCGCGCGGTCGACCTGATTCCGGGGTCTTCGGAATATGCCTATTCGGTGCCAATTCTCGTCCAGAGCAGCAATGGCGTGTCGGTTTCGGAAAACCGGCACCAGCTGGCGGGTGCAAGCGATTGGACACTCTCGCTCGACGCCCTGCAGGCTTTGTGCCCCAATCTGAAGCGGGTCGCGCTGGTGGTGTCGTGGTTTGGCGACGACATGCGGGCAGGCGCCTGCCGCATCGCGCCGCGTGTCGAGACGCGGATCAAGCCGATCAGCGGACAGGCGTGGGCGTGCGCCGGCTGGACGCGCGACAGCGCGCCACTTGTGTCGCAGATCGATGGCAAGCCGGCGCTCGGCGGCACGCCCGCCGACGACAGCCTGCGCGGTGCGCTGGCCGACCTGCGCGCGCGCGGCCTGTCGGTGCTGTTCTATCCGTTCGTGATGATGGACGTGCCGTTCGGCAACCTCTTGCCCGATCCGCAGACGGGCCTTGCCGGACAGACAGCCTTCGGCTGGCGCGGCGAGATGACGCCCGCCGCCGCCGATGGCACCGTCGATGCAGCCAATGAAATCAATGCTTTTTTTGCAGACGACAATTATCGCCGTTTCATCTTGTTCTATGCGCAGCTTTGCAAGCAGGCAGGCGGCGTCGAGGCGTTTCTCGTCGGATCGGAATTGCGCGGCCTCACCGGTACGCGCGGTCCCGATGGTGGCTTTCCCGCCGTGCGCGAACTGGCGCGACTGGCGGGCGATGTGAAGGCCATGCTCGGCGCGGGGACCAAAATATCCTATGGTGCCGACTGGACCGAATATGGCGCGCGCGTGCGTGACGGGGGCCGCGAGCTGCGCTTTCCGCTCGACGATTTCTGGGCGTCTCCGGCGGTCGATTTCATCGGCATCGACGCCTATTTTCCGATGGCCGACTGGCGCCCGGGCGAGGCCCATCTCGACGCGCGGCACGCGCGCTCCATGCACGACCGGGACGCTCTGCGCGACGGCGTCGGCAGCGGCGAGGATTACGACTGGTATTATGTGGACGCCGCCGCCCGCGACGCGCAGGCGCGCACGCCGATCACGGACGGTGCCTATGGCAAGCCCTGGATGTTTCGCAGCAAGGATCTCATCAATTGGTGGTCGCAGCCCCATGTCGAGCGCGATGCCGGCGTGGAGACGCGCACGACGGCCTGGGTCCCGCAATCGAAGCCGATCTGGTTCATCGAATGTGGATGCCCAGGCGTCGACGCCGGTGCGAATGCGCCCAATGTCTTTCCCGACGCCAA
>CAIWVR010000379.1 GCA_903916165.1 uncultured Hyphomicrobiales bacterium
TCGACGCCCTCGAGCTGGCAAGCTGCAAGGAAGGTGTGGCGGCCGCCCGAACAGAAGCCCATCACGCCGACCTTGCCATTGCCTTCGGACTGCGCGCGCAGGAAGTCCATCGCGCCCTTCACATCACCCACGACTTCCGCGTCAGAAGCGCCACCGGCGGCGCGCGCCTTGGCGGCGAGATCATCTGGCGTACCAGGGGCATGACGAAAATAGAGATGCGGGGCGATGGCCGCAAAGCCATGATGGGCGAGCTTGCGCGTCGCTTCCATGGTCCAGTCGTCCCAGCCGGGCATGTGATGGATCAGCACGACGCCCGGAAACGGACCCTTGCCCGACGGTCGCGCGTAATAGGCCTCGCCCGTGGCACCGTGAAACCCCTTGAACGAAACGATATCGGCGACCATGCCTCGATACGACATTGTTTTTCTCCTCCCGATGAAAACCGGCGCGATGCTAGGGAAAAGGGCGCGAATGTCAAAGGGGGAACTGCATGCGCACGGCATCTACCGTTGTCACGCGCTTTCAGATGCCGCAGGCGATCTCCCGCGCCTTCGACAGATCCCGCACAAAGGCCGCAAATTCCCGCTCGCGATCCTCGCTGTCCTGCAGACGCAGAAGATAGGACGGGTGGATCGTGACGAAGACATGGCCAGCAAAGGGCGAGGACAGCACCTGCCCGCGCACATGCGACATCACATGGCTCTCGCCCGTGAGGCTGCGCACCGCGCTCGCGCCCAGCGCAATGGCGAGGCGCGGCTTCAGACGCGCGGTTTCCTGCTCCAGCCACCACCGGCAGGCGTTGATCTCGGACACATTGGGCGACTTGTGCAGCCGCCTCTTGCCGTGCGGCTCATTCTTGAAATGCTTCACCGCATTGGTGACATAGGCGCGCTCGCGCGAAATGCCGGCCTGCGCCAAAGCACGATCAAATATCTGCCCCGCCGGGCCGGTGAAGGGCCGGCCTGTCAGGTCTTCATTGTCGCCCGGCTGCTCGCCGACGAACAACAGTTCGGCATCCGCCTGGCCCTCGCCGAACACGGTCTGCGTTGCATTCGCCCACAGCGGACAGCGCTTGCAGCCTGCCGCCAGCTGGCGGAGGCCGTCGAGCCCCTCGAGCAGCTCGGCGGGAGCGCGCGCAGCCTCGGTGCGGGCGACGATCCGGGGGCTGCGTCTGGGAGCGAGCGTCGGCGCCGCCTCCACCATGGCCACGGAGCGCCCCTCGGCGCGCTCGATCAGCGACGGGATGAGGCTGCTCTCGGGCAGGTTCTTCCAGTAGCGCATCGGCATTTCGCGCTTCATCGCCGCCACCTTGAGGCGAGCGGGATTGAAAATGCTCGCGTAATAGGTTCGCCAGAAATCTTCCAACCGATCGGCGGCTGGTGCCTTGTCCTGTGTCACGCCCGGCGTGAAGCGCAATGCCGGGCGGTCCCAATGGACACAGACGTCGGGCGTCAGGATCGACCAGCGCATATTGGCGAAACGGTCGCGAAAGAACGGCGCCGTCAGCCGCACGACATGATGCTCGGGTTCGAACCAGGCGACGAAGGCCGGCTCCACGCCGTCCTCGCCGGCAAGCTCGCGGAACCGCACGAAGGCGGTCATCTTGTGCCGCTCGCGCGACACCGCCTTCACCATGGTGCTGGCGGCATAAACATCGTCATCGGTGGCGAGGTCTAGCAGGCGCGGCTGGTCCTGCAATCGCCGCAACAAGCGGTAAAGAAGCGCAAAGCGCTCGGGATCGCGATGGCAGATAGCGTAGCGCGCGAGATCGGGAAAGGCGCGCGGCACGCGCGGCGCCGCGCCGCCCTCGATGTCCGGCAGCACATCGGCGGGCGCGGCGAACAGGTCTGCCGCTTCGCCCTTCACCTGCCAGACGACATCTGCCGGTGTGGCGCGCGCCATCAGGAGCCGCCGGGCGGCCTCCCGCCAGCCGTCGAAATCTGACGGGTGGGCAAGATCGACGCGGATCATCCAAACAGGCTCAACTGCTGCGGCTTGATGACGGGCGTGAGCTGTGCGGCCAGCGCGACCGCGTCGATGCTGGCACCGGGCGTCCAGTCGAGTGCCGTAATAAAAGGCCGGACATTTTTCAGCGAGCGCGTCAGCCGCGCGACATCGGCCAGCCGCAAGGATGCGATGCGGCGCATGCGAATCAGCTTTTCGACGCTCTTCACACCAAGGCCCGGCACGCGCAGCAGCGTCTCGCGCGAGGCGCGGTTGACGTCGACGGGAAAGCCATCCCGGTTCGAGAGGGCCCAGGACAGTTTGGGATCGACCGCCAGATCGAGCATGCCATCCTTCATCGAGCCGACGATGTCATCGACCGAGAAACCATAGAAGCGATACAGCCAGTCGGCCTGATAGAGCCGGTGCTCGCGCATCAGCGGCGGCTTCAGGAGAGGCAGCGCGGCGGCCGCGGACGGGATCGGGCTGAAGGCGGAATAATAGACGCGGCGCAGGTCGTAGCCGCTGTAGAGCGTCGCGCTGGTGCGCACGATTTCGCTATCGGCTGCGCCATCGGCACCGACGATCATTTGCGTGCTCTGCCCGGCGGGCGCGAAACGCGGCGCATGTTTGGCCGTCTCGGCCCTTGCCTCGTCGAGACGCAGCCGCAACCCGCCCATCGCCTTGCGAATCGATCGCGCATCTTTCTGCGGCGCAAGCTGGGCGAGGCTTTCCTCGCGCGGCAGCTCGACATTGATCGACAGGCGATCAGCATAGAGCCCGGCCGTCTCGATCAGCGCCGGATCGGCGTCGGGAATGGTCTTCAGATGAATATAGCCCTTGAACCCATGCGTCTCGCGCAGCAGCTGAGCGACGCGCACCAGCTGCTCCATCGTGTAATCGGGCGAGCGGATGATGCCCGACGAGAGAAACAGCCCCTCGATATAATTGCGCTTGTAGAAGTTCAGCGTGAGGTCGACGACCTCCTCCGGCGTGAAACGCGCGCGGCGGACATCGCTCGACACGCGGTTCACGCAATAGAGGCAATCGTAGATGCAATGATTGGTGAGCAGCAGCTTCAGCAGCGAGATGCAACGGCCATCGGGCGCATAGGAATGGCAGATGCCCATGCCGGTGGTCGAACCCATGCCGCCCGCCCGCGCATTGCGCTTGCCGCCGCCGCTCGAGGCGCAGGACGCATCATATTTGGCCGCATCCGCGAGGATCGCGAGCTTGGACATGCTGTCGAGCTGAGCCATTTCAAACCTGCCTCACGCCACCTGAGTGTTCTTCTTTTGTTCTAGCAACACGCGACCCAACGGTCAACGTGCGGTGGCATCTTTCTGCGGCACAAGATCGTGAGAGGCGCGGGCGCGCTCCGGTCCCCGGCGGCGATCAAGATTGAGGGCCTTGTTGACCAGGCCGACATGACTGAAGGCCCGCGGGATATTGCCAAGCATCTGGCGCGAGACCGGATCATGGACCCGGCAAACAGGCCGACATCATTCGAGAGGGCGGCACACCCTCGCAAGACGTGTCGCGCCGCCAAAGCTTTTTCCAGCTTGGCGGCGCGCCTTGGCGTGCGATCAGGCGACGACCTTGAGCGCAGGCGCACCGGGAACTTTCGGCGCATTATAGAGGCTGGCGTCAAGCGTATCCATGAAAGCGAGCACGTCCGATGTCTTCACCACGTCGGCATATTTCGCATTCATGTCACACAGGTTGATCGCATGACTGGCCTGTGAGCGATCAAAGCAGCCCTCCTCGGCCAGCGCGATGCGATAATTGAGGCTGAACGCGTCGAGCACGGTCGCGCGCACGCAGCCCGATGTCGTCGTGCCTGTCACGATAATGCTGTCGCAGCCAAGCAAGGTCAGATAGCTCGTCATGTTGGTGCCGAAGAAACCCGACGGCTTCTGCTTCAGGATGACGATGTCCTGTGCCGACGGCGCGATTTCGGCGACGATCTCGTTGCCGTCGACATTGTTCGTCACCTTCGGTGCCTCACCGCCGCGCGCATTCTTCCAGCTCCAGGAGCCCGCATCCCAATTGTCCTCACGACGGACGCCAGTCGTGTAGATGACGGGCACGCCACGTTCATGCGACTTGTCGATCAGCGCGCGCAGGTAGGGCATGGCCACCCACGCGTCCTCGCCGCAGGAATTGCGCCATTTCTTGATGCTTTCCAGGATCGGCGTCGGCTTCTCGTCGCAGAAGGCGTAATTGACGTCGATCACCAGCAGCGCCGGACGCTTGCCGAAGCCGCCGCGCGCGCCGTAGCCCGATGTCCCGAACACGGCCTTGTCACGCTCGGTGAGAAACTTGTTCCAGATAGGTTCGTCCGTCATGGAGATCTCCTGTAGCTTGGAAGAAACTTATTTAGCGACTTCAGCCTTGGTGGCGGCGAGGAAGCGGTTGTCGATGATCGCGTCATATTGGACGTCCTGCTTCAGGATACCCGCCTCGCGCACGACCGCGCTGCCGGTGTCCCACGAGGCCTGCGAAATCGAGCCGTCCTTGCTCCACAGCTCGTCCTTGAACGTGCGGTCGAGCGTCGCCATCAGGTCTTCTTCCGACATGGTCGGAAATTCCTTCTTGGCGATTTTCGCCGCTTCCGCCGGGTTGGCGTAGACATATTTCAGGCCCTTCACGACGCCATTGACGAATTTTTGCACGTCGTCAGGCTGCTTCTGAATGGAGTCGAGCCGCACGTTCAGCGTCGAATAGGCATAGGGACCAAGCTCTTTCGGCACGTTCAGGAAAGGCTCGCCCCACAGGCCTTCCTTGATTCCCCGCGAAATCAGCGGCTCGGAGATGTTGCCTATTTCGGCGGCTCCCGACTTGACGGTGGCGATCACCGCCGCCGAGGTCGTCTCGATCAGAGTCACATCATTCTTCACGTCGAGGCCATATTTTTTCACGAGATAGCGCGTGATGGAATTCGGCGTCCCGCTATATTGACCAACGCCGATCTTCTTGCCCTTGAAATAATCGGCCATGCTCTGGCCGGGCTTGGGCTCCATGCCCTTTCTGGCGACGAAATAGACGTTGCCGCGATCGACGACATTCACGACGGCGCGCATCTCGCCGCCTTTCAGCTTGGCGAAAGCATTGTGCTCCGGCCCGCCGATGAAGGCGAAGGCCTGGCCCGTGAGCACAGCCGTGGTATGGCCCGAGCCACTCTCGACCGTGAGCACTTTCACCTCGATTCCCTGTTCGGTGAAATAGCCGTTGGCGATGGCCGCATAGAGCGGCAAGTAGCCGATGCCATGCGTGGGCTCGGCGACGAGCAAGGGCGCTTTCTTGTCTTGCGCCAGTGCGCCCGCCGTCGCGCCGAGCGCGAAGACGGTGGCCAGTGCGATACGGCGCGTGATCGTGAACATGATGTTCTCCTTCAGGTGAACGGACTTAGTGAACGATGCCTTTTTGCAGAACCTTCTCGAGCCAGGCGACTGCGACATACATGACCATGGAGAGTGCGGAGAGAACGAAGACCGCGACCCAGACGAGCGCGATTTCATAGGTCTGGCCGGCCTGCAGGATGGCGCGACCAAGTCCATGCTGCGACGACACGAATTCGCCGACGATGGCACCCGTCAGCGCAAGGCCGATGTTGACGCGCAGGATCGAGATGATCCACGGAATGCAGGACGGAATGACGAGCTTGGTAAACACCTGCCACCGCGAGGCGCCCAGCGAATAGAAGAGCTTCTCCTGGTCACGGTCGACCGCCTGCACGCCGGAATAGGATGTGAGAGTCGACACGACGAGCGTGAGCGCCGTGGCGATGGCGACCTTGGAGGACAACCCCATGCCGAAGACCATGATGATCAGCGGCGCCAGAGCGAGCTTTGGCATCGATTCCAGGCAGATGATGTAGGGCTGCATGATCTTCGCGTAATTGCGCGACCACCAGAACGACATGCCCAGCAGCGCGCCCGCCGTCGTGCCCAATGCAAAACCCATGAGCGTCGAGCGGAAGGTGAAGGCGATGTCTGTGAAAGCATCGCCCTCGGTGAAGAAGATGATTCCCATGGCGAGGATGGCGCTCGGCGACGACCAGAAGAAAATGTCGACATAGCCGAGCCGGGCAGCGAGTTCCCAGCCGCCAAAAAAGGCGACGACAATGCCGATCTGGACCAAAGCGATGATCCAGGTGGGCCAGTCGTGGCGCGTCGGCAGCCGACGGATCGGGCGGCCTTTCGCGTCGGATTTTCCAAACAGGGCGAAGCCTTCAAGGAGCGATCTCGAAACGGGATAGGACGTTGTCTTGCCAGACATGTGTGTCTCTTTGGGGTTCAGGCGGCTTCATCCGCGGGAATGCCGGTTTCCGACATGTGCAATAGGTCAAGGCAATATTTCTTCATCGCCACGAAGCGCGGCGTCGAGACGATGGCGCGGTCGCGCGGTCGCGGCA
>CAIWVR010000380.1 GCA_903916165.1 uncultured Hyphomicrobiales bacterium
CCCTGTTCTCCGGCCTCGTCGCCAGGCTCCTGCCCTGGCTTTCGGGTGCGACCGCGCTCGCCTTCGCGCTTGGCCTCTGGGGTGCCTTTTTCGCCTCGCCCGCCGATTACCAGCAGGGCGACGCGGTGCGGATCATGTACATTCATGTGCCCGCCGCCTGGCTGTCGATGTTCTGCTATGCGACCATGACGGCCTCTGCACTGGGCACCCTGGTCTGGCGCCATCCGCTGGCCGACGCCGCGCAGAAGGCTGCAGCGCCGCTGGGTGCCAGCTTCACCTTCATTTGCCTCGTCACGGGCTCGCTGTGGGGCAAACCGATGTGGGGGACGTGGTGGGTGTGGGACGCGCGGCTGACCTCGGTGCTTGTGCTGTTTGTCATCTACCTCGGCCTGATCGCGCTGTGGCAGACGATCGAGGAGCCTGCGCGCGCCGCCCGCGCCGCCGCCATCCTCACGCTGGTGGGCGTGGTCAACCTGCCGATCATCAAATTCTCGGTCGATTGGTGGAACACGCTCCACCAGCCGGCCTCGGTGTTCCGGCTCGGCGGCCCGACCATCGCCGCCTCGATGCTGTGGCCACTGCTGACCATGGGCGTCGCCTTCACGCTGCTGTTCACGACGCTGCACCTGATGTCGACGCGCAACGAGATCCTGCGCCGGCGCCTGCGTCGCCTTGCCATCCAGGCGGCAAGCGGTGGCGCGGCGGCCCGGCCCGCCCATCGCCTGACCGAGCGGGAGGGCGCGCATTGATCAACCATCTGGGCTTCATCGCCACATCCTATGCGCTCGCCTTCGCCGTCATCGCCGGCATGATCGGTGCGATCGTCCTCGAGTACCGCCGCCTGCGGCGCGAACTGTCGCGCTTTGAGGACCATGACGCATGAGCGAGAGCGAGCGCCGCATCCCCTGGCTCGCGCTGCTGCCGCTCGTCGCCTTTGTCGCGCTGGCGGGGCTGTTTAGTTTTCAGCTCGACAAGCTCGACAAGGCAAAAGAAAAAAACGAGGCGACGAACGCTTTGCCCTCGGCGCTGGTCGGCAAGCAGGCACCCGTCTTCGCCCTGCCCGCCATCGAAGGCACAAGCGGCGAAGGTTTTTCCGACGCCGACCTGAAACAGGGCCAGGTCACGCTGGTGAATGTGTTTGCGTCCTGGTGTGTGCCCTGTCGCGACGAACACCCGCTGCTGATGCAAATGGCGAAAGACCCGAAGCTGACGGCGCTCGGCGTGCAGCTCTATGGCCTGAACTACAAGGACACGGCGGCCCATGCGCGTGGCTTTCTCGCGCAATATGGCAATCCCTATGCGCGCACTGGCGCCGACTTAAAGGGCCGCGCAGGCATTGACTGGGGCGTCTATGGCGTGCCGGAAACCTTCGTCGTGCGCGGCGACGGCTCCATCGCCTACAAGCAGATCGGCCCGATCACCGCTGACGCTTTGCGCGACAGGCTCATGCCCGCCATCGAAGCCGCAGCCAAAGCGCCGCGCGGCTAGTCGACGAGCTTCAGCCCGACAATGCCCAGCGTGATCAACGCGATGCTGGCGATGCGCATGAAGGTCGCGGGCTCGTCATAGAGCAGCACGCCAAGGATCGCGACGCCAACCGTGCCGATCCCGCCCCAGACCGCATAGGCCGTGCCCAACGGAATGGCTTTCAGCGACAGGCCCAGCAAAACCACGCTGGCACCCATGGCCGCCAGTGTGATGACGCTCGGCCAAAATTTCGTCAGGCCCTCCGAAGAGCGCAGCCCGACCGCCCAGACGATCTCAAAGGCACCGGCGCCAACAACCAGCAGCCAGGCGAAGCCTGGAGAGATGTTGAAGGAGAACATGCGCGCTACCAATGATCGCGGTTTGGCGCGTCATCGCCTTTCAACTCGTGCTTCATGATGAGCGGCACCTGCGCCAGCGCGAAGACGATGGTCAGCGGCATGGAGCCCAGCGCCTTGAAGCTGACCCAGAAATCCGTCGTCTGCGTGCGCCAGACCACTTCGTTCACAATGGCGAGCAGGAAAAAGAACAGGCCCCAGCGAAAGGTCAGCTTGCGCCAGCCTTCTTCAGTCAATTGCAGAACGGAATCCAGCACGACTGGCAGGAGCGGGCGGCCGAAGGCCAGGCCGCCGAGCAGCACCGTCCCGAAGATCGTGTTCACGATGGTCGGCTTCAGCTTGATAAAGAGATCATCGTGGAAGAAGAATGTCAGCGCACCGAAGAAGATCACGGCCACCGCTGTGACCATCGGCATGATCGGCAAATGGCGCGTCAGCACCCATGAGGCGATCAGCGCGACGGTCACGCCCGCCATCAAAACGCCGGTCGCGGGAAAGATCCCGAACTTCCAGTTGGTGACGAAGAACAGCACCAAAGGCCCCATTTCAAGGACGAGCTTCAGTGTCGGATTCTGTGCGCGACGGCGCACGATCGAAGGCAAAGGCTTGGCTTCTGTCATGTTCATGTTCCTGGGGCTCAGGCGTCGAGACCGGCAATGGCGCGGGCGAAATCGCGGGCCGTGAAGGGCTCGAGATCGTCAGCGCCCTCGCCAACACCGATGAAATGCACGGGAAGTCTGAATTTTTCGGCGATGGCGACAAGAATGCCGCCACGCGCCGTGCCGTCCAGCTTGGTCATGACGAGGCCGGTGACACCGGCCACCCGGCCGAAGATCTCGACCTGCGAGAGGGCATTCTGGCCGACGGTGGCATCGAGCACCAGCAGCACCACATGGGGCGCGCTGGCATCAACCTTTTTCATCACGCGCACGACTTTCTCAAGCTCGGCCATGAGTTCGGTGCGGTTCTGCAGGCGCCCCGCCGTATCCATCAGCAGGATGTCAGCACCCTGC